>JAEWIK010000122.1 GCA_023387135.1 Actinomycetes bacterium
AGTCCGACCGGTCGGCGAGCAGGCCCACGAGCCGCAGCGCTGCCACGAGCGCGCTCGTCCCCGACGGTGTCGGGTTGTCGGAGACGTCCCTGGGGCGGACGTACAGCGCCTCGGCGTCCTCGGCTGAGTCGTAGAAGCCGCCGTCCTCGGCGCCGAACCTCGCCAGCGCCACGTCGAGCAGGGCGATCGCGCGCTCCAGCCACACTGCCTCGCCGAGAGCCCCCGCCAGGCGCGCGAAGCCCAGCGCCACCGCGCCGTAGTCCTCCGCCATGCCCTCGGTCTCGCCCGGCACGCCGCCGAGGGACGACCTGCGCAGCCGTCCGCCGGCCGGGTCTGCCTGCACCCAGTGGACGCGCCACAGCACCTCGGCCGCCTCAAGCGCCAACTCCAGCCAGTGGGGCTCGTCGAACACGACGGCCGCCCAGACCAGCGAATCGATGGTCCAGCCGTTCCAGGAGGCGACCAGCTTGTCGTCGCGCGCCGGCGCGAACCGCTGCTGCCTCACGGCCAGCAGCCGCTCGCTCACCCCTGCGAGCCGTTCCGGATCGGGGTTGCCCCGCAACTGGAGAGTGGAGAGCCCGTGCTCGAAGGTGCCGGTCGTCGTGACGTGGAACACCCCGCCCGCCCAGTCGGGGTCCTCGTCCCCGAGGGCCGCCTTCAGCAGTTCGGGGCTCCACACGTAGTAGATGCCCTCGTGCTGCATGCCGCGCGCGTCGAGCGAGTCGGCATCGAGGGAAGCGGCGAAGCCGCCGTCCGGCAGCCGCAGTTCGCGTTCGAGCCAGCCCACGATCCCCTTCACGACGCGCAGGAACAGCGCCCTCGTGACGGGCTCGTGGTCGGGGACGCGGCGCCAGCCCCTGGTGTAGGTGCCGAGCAGCAGCGCGTTGTCGTACAGCATCTTCTCGAAGTGGGGCACCACCCAGCCCGCGTCGACGCTGTAGCGGTGGAAGCCGCCCCCGAGCTGGTCGTGGATGCCGCCTCGCGCCATCGCGTCGAGGGTGCGTTGGGCGACGTCGAGCGAACCGGGCTCGCCCTTGACGAGCAGGGCGTCGATGACGCCCGGCAGCGGGAACTTGGGAGCCCTGCCAAAGCCGCCGTGGACGGCGTCGAAGTCGTCGCCGACAGACTTCAGCACCTTCCAGACGTCCAGGGCCTCGGGCGCCGGCGGCGGAACGAACTCGGGAGCGAGATGCTCGCGGATCGCCGTCGCGCTGCCCAGCGCCTCCTCCCGGCGCTCCTGCCAGGCCTCGGAGATCGCCAGGACGACGTCGGTGAAGGACGGCATGCCGCCCTGCGCGACCGGCGGGTAGTAGGTGCCCGCGAAGAAGGGCAGGCCGCCCGGGGTGAGGAAGACAGTCATCGGCCACCCACCCTGGCCCGTCAGCGCCTGGGTGGCCTTCATGTAGATGGCGTCGATGTCGGGACGCTCCTCGCGGTCGACCTTGATCGCGACGAAGCGAGAGTTCACGATCTCGGCGACCGCCGGGTCACTGAAGGACTCCTCCGCCATGACGTGGCACCAGTGGCAGGCCGAGTAGCCGACGCTGAGCAGGATCGGGACGTCCCGAGAGGCAGCCTCGGCGAGCGCCTCCGGCCCCCACTGCCACCAGTCGATGGGATTGTCGGCATGCATCCGCAAGTAGGGCGATGCGGCGTCGGCAAGGCGGTTGGGCATTCCTGTGACTCCTGACGAATGACACACTCACCACTCGGGAGCGGGTGGTGCACTGGCGTGACGGCTCGCCGTCACACTGCCACAACCTACGTCCTCCCCGGCCCCGAGCGAATCGGGGCGGGCAAGGACGTTCGCCTTCGGGAGACAGTCAGGCCGCCCGGCGGGAGCCGCCACGGCGACGTCCCTGCCGCGCCGAGAAGTCGGCGGCACCACGTCCCGACGACGTGCCCCCTCCAACGAGGGACACCGGGCGGCCGGGCCTGGCCGGCGCGGTGCCGCGCGCGTCTGCCCGTCCGACAGTCTTCTTCCCCTGCGCGCCGGCGCGTCCGCCGGTCTTCGTCGTCGGCGCCGTGGCACGCCCGTCGCGTCCGGAGGCCGCCTGCCGGGACCGGGACCTGCCCGCCGGCGTGGGAGCCGGCTCGCCCCGCCGGGCGGCGGCGGCGGGAGCGTCCTGAGGCGCCACAGGGTCGGCGCGACGGCCGACGAGATCCTGCAGGAGCGGGTCGTGCACGCTGACGGGAGTCGGGGTCGCGGAGATTCGCGCGGCGCGCGACAGCACCTGGAAGTCCTTGCGCTGCTCCGGAAGCACGAGGGTCACCACGTCGCCGTCGTGACCGGCGCGGGCCGTCCGACCCGAACGATGCAGGTAGGCCTTGTGTTCGGCCGGCGGATCGACGTGGACCACCAGCTCGACCTCGTCGACGTGGATGCCTCGGGCGGCGATATCGGTGGCCACCATCACCCGCACGTCGCCGTCGGCGAACGCCTTCAGCCCGCGTTCGCGAGCGTTCTGGGAGAGGTTGCCGTGCAGTTCGACGGCGGGGATGCCGCCGCCGGTGAGTTCACGGGCCAGCTTGCGGGCCTGGTGCTTGGTGCGGGTGAACAGCAGGCGACGTCCCCTGCCCGAGGCGAGCTCGCGGACGACCCTCGCCTTCTGCGCAGGGTCGGCGACCATCAGGACGTGGTGGACCATCGCCGCGACGGGAGACGACTCGGAGTCGACGCTGTGCACCAACTGGTGGTGGAGGAAGCGGGCGACGAGCTTGTCCACGCCGGCATCCAGGGTCGCCGAGAACAGCAGCCGCTGCCCGCCCGCCGGGGTCGCCGCCAGGATCCGGGTGACTCCCGGGAGGAAGCCGAGATCGGCCATGTGGTCTGCCTCGTCCAGCACCGTGACTGCCACGTCGTCGAGGCGCACCTCGCCCTGGGCCATGAGGTCTTCGAGGCGTCCGGGCGTCGCCACGACGATGTCGATCCCGCGACGCAACTGGCGCACCTGCCCGGCCTGGCTCACGCCGCCGAAGACTGTCATCACCTTCAGGCCGGCAGCGACGGCGAGCGGCTCGACAGTCGCCAGGATCTGGTTGGCGAGTTCGCGGGTCGGCGCCAGCACGAGGCCGCGGGGGGAACCCTGGCGACGCACGTGGGGCAGCCGGGCGCCCGAGGACACCAGGCCGGCGAGCCGCGCGACCAGCGGGATCGCGAAGGCCAGCGTCTTGCCGGAACCGGTACGGCCGCGCCCGAGCACGTCGCGCCCGGCGAGGGTGTCGGGAAGGGTAGCGGTCTGGATGGGGAACGCCGACGACAGGCCGGCGGTCTCCAGCGATTCGGCCAGCACGGCAGGGACGCCCAGGGACGCGAACGACACCGGGGCAGGAGCAGAGTGAGTCAAGGGAAGATCAGCTTTCACAGAGTGGGTCACCACGACCCAGGTCCACTCGCGTCCTCGTCGAAGGAGTCAACGGCGCGATGCGGGATGTGGTGCGATGCAGGGACACGACGTCCGTGTCCTGCCCCGAGTATGTCACACACGGCGCAGGACCCCGCCACGGGTGCCCACCCGCCCTCTGAGAGGCGCCCAGTTCTCCGGACTTCGACCGCGGTTACCCGGGCACACGTAGGCTGGGGTCACCTGGTCTTGGGGGTTCACCCGGATTCTGCGCAATGGGCCCGGTGGGAAGAGACCACCCATGATGCACGACCTCTACACCAGAAGCGGGCGATTGCTGCAGCGCCGCGAGGATCACCTCTACTCGCGCTCCGGCACCTATCTCGGCCAGTTCGTCGGCAGCAAGGTCTTCGACAGCGAGGGACGCTACTGCGGAACCCTCGTCGGTGATCGGATCGTCTACCGCACCGTCGACAGCGCCGGTGCCGGCGCCCCGTCGGTGGCCGACACCTGCCCGACGAGCGACCACCCGAACCACCACGGCATCTCGTTGTGGGGCATGGAACCGCCCTTCGCCGACTGAGCCACCCGCGCCCTCACGATCGACGACCGGAAGGAACACTCACATGGCAACCGGAACACTCACCTCGTTCGACCCCGAGAGAGGCGTCGGCTCCATCACCCCGACCGACGGGACACCCGACCTCACTACCCACTTCACGAACAGCACCCGCGCCAGCGACACCTCGGACCTCGAAGAGGGCCAGCACGTCGAGTTCAGCCGCGAACGAGGCCACAGCGGCCCCGAAGCGATCAACGTCCGCCCCGCCTGAGCCCACCACGACGGTCGGAACACGGCCCGGCCCGCCGACGAGACGCCTAGCGGGCCGTGTGAGAATCGGCGCATGAGCACACCCCAGGTCATGCAGCACACTCACGGTGGCCGGACCGCGGCGAGCGCGGGAGCCAAGCGGCTCCTCGCCTTCACGATGGCGATCTTCATCGCCGCCACGGCGGTCGGGTTGGCGGCGCTGTGGCCGCACGGCGCGCCCGCCAAGGAGCCCTGGCTGTACGAGGGTGCCTCGCTCGTCACGGGGACCGTCGTCGAGGCGGTCCCCGGCGACCCGACGCCCGGCCAGGACGAGCCCGGGGACGAAGGCGAGGGCGCTGGCGGCGGCTACCTGCGCGTCCTGCTGGACAGCGGGGAGACAGTCGAGGTCCCGGAAGACCCCTCCGCCCCCGTGACGGAGACCAGGGTCGGCCAGCGGGTCAAGATCATGACCATCGACACCGGCACGGGGACCGAGGAGGACATCGGCGCCTACACGTTCATGGATTACGAGCGTGGCGTTCCGCTGCTCATCCTCGCGCTGGTCTTCGTCGCGGCGGTCGTGGCCGTCGCGCGGTGGAAAGGCGTGGCGGCGCTGGCAGGACTCGTCGTGGCGCTGTCGCTTGTCTGGACGTTCACGCTCCCCGCCCTCCGCATGGGCAAGAACCCGCTGCTGGTCGCCCTCGTCACCGCCGCGGCGGTGATGCTGGTGGTGGTCTACCTCGCGCACGGCATCTCGGTGAAGACGACGACAGCACTGCTCGGGACCTTCGCCGGCATCGCCGCCATGACCGCGTTGGCGTACTGGGCCATCCCCGCCACGAGCCTGACCCCGCTCCAGGACGAGGTCATGGGGCAGCTTCCGTACGTCTTCCCCGGCATCGACGCCCGCGGCATCCTGCTCTGCGCCATGGTGCTCGCCGGTGTCGGCGTCCTCAACGACGTCACCGTCACGCAGGCATCCTCGGTGTGGGAACTCCGCGCCGCCGTCCCCCAGGCCCCACGCCGGACGGTCTTCGCGCACGCCATGCGCATCGGCCGCGATCACATCGCGTCCATCGTCTACACCATCGCGTTCGCCTACGTCGGCACGGCCCTCGCCATGCTGCTGCTCGCGTCCCGACTCGACTTCACGATCATCGAACTCCTGACCTTCAACACGATCGCCCAGGAGATCGTGGCAACCCTGGTAGCGGCCATCAGCCTGATCGCCGCGATCCCGATCACCACGGCGCTTGCGAGTTGGCTGGCGGGCTCCCTCCCCCTCCACGTCCCCACCACAACGCAACAGCGCGGTCCCGACACCCAGGCTGGGTATCCCCAGAGAGTGGGGTCCGACGAAGGAGGCGTCGCATGAGCGACGAGCGAGCACTGATCGACTCGGTTCCGACGCTGTTGTTCATCGACGGCGAGTGGCGGGACGCCGCCGGGGGCAAGCGGTTCGGCGTCGACGACCCCTCGACCGGTGAACGCCTGGCCGAGGTCGCCGACGCGTCGCCGCAGGACGCGCTCGCCGCCCTCGACGCCGCCGTCTCGGCGCAGGAATCTTGGGCCGCTACCCCGCCGCGCGTCCGCGGCGAGGTGCTGCGCAAGGCCTACGAGCTCATCCAGGCGCGGGCCGAGGACTTCGCGGGCGTCATGACCCTCGAGATGGGCAAGGCGCTCGCCGAATCACGCGGCGAGGTCGCCTATGGCGCGGAGTTCCTGCGCTGGTTCGGCGAGGAGGCGGTCAGGATCTCCGGGCGGTACCAGGTCGCACCGGACGGCGCCAGCCGGTTCCTCGTCCTGCGCAAGCCCGTCGGGCCCTCACTGCTCATCACGCCGTGGAACTTCCCGCTGGCGATGGCCACGCGAAAGCTCGGCCCGGCGCTGGCAGCGGGGTGCACGGTGGTGCTCAAGCCCGCCTCGCTCACTCCCCTCACCACCCTGCTGCTGACGAGCGTGCTGCAGGAGGCCGGCGTGCCCGCCGGCGTCGTCAACGTGATCCCCACCTCGTCCTCGGGAGAGACGACCGGCCCGCTCATCGCCGACCCGCGGTTGCGCAAGCTCTCGTTCACCGGCTCCACCGAGGTCGGACGAAACCTGCTCAAGCTGGCTGCCGACAACGTCCTCCGCACGTCCATGGAGTTGGGCGGCAACGCTCCCTTCCTCGTCTTCGCCGACGCCGACCTCGACCTCGCTGTGGAAGGTGCGCTGGCCGCCAAGCTCCGCAACATCGGAGAGGCCTGCACCGCCGCCAACCGCTTCTACGTCGAGGAGAGCGTCGCGGACGAGTTCTCGCGCAAGCTCGCGGCCCGGTTCGCGGCGAGGAAGGTCGGCCGCGGCACCGAGGACGGCGTCGAGGTCGGCCCGCTGATCGACGAGGCCGCCCGCGAGAAGGTCGACTCGCTCGTACGCGACGCCGTCCGGCGAGGGGCGACTGTCCTCACGGGAGGCGGCCCGATCGACGGTCCGGGCTTCTTCTACGAACCGACGGTGCTGACAGACGTGCCCGCCGACGCCGAGCTGGCCCGCACCGAGATCTTCGGCCCGGTGGCTCCCGTCCTGACGTTCCGGACGGAGGACGAGGCGGTGGCCCTGGCGAACTCCACGCCCTTCGGCCTGATCGCCTACGCCTACACCCGCGACCTCGCACGCGGGCTGCGCCTTCCCGAGCGGCTCGAGACAGGCATGCTGGGCCTGAACTCCGGGGTCATCTCGAACCCCGCCGCCCCCTTCGGAGGCGTCAAGCACTCAGGCCTCGGCCGCGAAGGCGGCTTCGAGGGAATCGACGAGTACCTAGAGACCGTCTACGTGGGCCTCCCCAACCCCAACGCCTGAGCCTCGCCGACCACCCAGGAGGCACCGGCGCCCTGTTTCGCCGGAGCTTCGGCGCTGCGGCACACATCACGTTCCGCACAGTTCAGGCGCTCCGGCATCACGGGCGCCACAGGTCCAAGGTCCTCCAGCTCTCCACGAAACCCATGCTGTTGACGGGCGTGACGCTGAGGCCCTCCGGGAACTTGCTCATGGTGGTCCGGAAGTCAGAGGGCCATCGGGTCTGAGGGTGGACCCTCCTGAGCAGGTAGCCAAGGACTGCCGCGAGGAAGTAGACCCTGTGCTGGTCGGCACCGACGAGATGCTGCAGGTCTGATTCGACTATCCGTGGGCTGATCTTGTCCGGAGGGTAGATGGTTCCTCTGTTCCAGATGCGAGAGTTGTGCGCACAGTGATTCCGTTCGACATTGAGCGCGCGTAGCCATCCATCGAGGACGGCCGGGTCCTTGACCCCGAGTTCCTCGGCAATGCGCTTGCGGTCCGTCCTGCCCATGAGTTGGTACAGGGAGATCAGACAGCCCATCGTCATGACCTCGCACGCCGCCCAGATCGGCACTTCCCCGTCGTAGTTCGCGATGAAGTGCTTCACGAAGTCCTCGTTCGCCGCTTTGTGAAGCAGGTTCAGGTACTCCTCCCTCCATGCCTCGAAGACGGTGGGTGAGGACGGGTCGGATGCAGAAGTCGCTCGCGCGCACCTGACGGCGTCCAGGTGGCTGGGGTCAAGGTGAGCAAGTGGCGACCTGGCGCCGAGCCTGTAACCGACCTTCACGCGGAGGCCGACTTCGAGTTGCTGGAGCCCGTCCATCAGGGTCCGGCGCAGTCGATGGTCGAAGTCATAGAGGTCGACGGCGTTCTTCAGGGTCGCACCCGCGACGAACTCGTCCGACCTGCGCGAACTGCCACTCGGCTGCCCGGGCAGGCGGAAGACGTAGGTGTACGCCGAGAGCCGGTAGTAGCCGATGCGTTTCAGCGCGGCGACCGCCGTGCCCTCGTCCGCGACGTCCATGCCACGTTCGGCGAGCTTCCTCACCTGATCCTGGTACGTCAGGTGCGGCTTGGCGTACTTCATCGTCCCGCCCCGAAAAAGGAGAACCGGCCCATGCACGACTGGTGGCCAGAAGCCGGTAGCCGAGAGAGGAGCCGGTGTTTGTAGACCCACTATTGCACACGCGGCCCGCGCGGACCCAGGCCACCAACAAGCCTGTGGAGAAGTTCTTCCGGACCACCTCGTCGGGTCACCGGGGGCATGACCAGCCCGATGCCGCCGCCGTTACCCGGTCCAGACTCCTGCCGCGGTCACGGCTTGGGGGTGTCGTCCTTGGGGTCGGGGGTGGGGGACGCGGGCGGGACGTCGATCCGGTTGATGTTGCGCCGCATGCTCAGGTAGAGCAGGCCGATCACCAGCAGGAGCGCCACCACGATGGCGAGCGGCAACCAGTCGGGCGTCGTCCAGGACGACCCTAAGTCGTGTACAACCACGGCCCGACCTTACCTCCCTCGCCGCCGCGGACTCCCGCGAAGAGGTCGTCCTCGGGAAGCGTCACAGGGACCGTCGAGCGGGCGAGCTGGAAGTCCTCGGTGGGCCAGCCCTTCTTCTCGATCTCCAGCGGCACGGCGAACCAGAACCCGTCCGGGTCGATCTGGGTGGCGTGCGCGAGCAGTGCCCGGTTGCGGGTCTCGAAGAACTCCGACGCCGGGACGAACGTGGTGGGACGCATCCTGGCGTCAGCCTCCTCCGACCACTCGGCCAGGCGATGCGCGTACGGACGCTCCAGCCCGTTCGCGTGCATGGCCTCGTCGAGCGCCGCGTACCGTCCGCGGTGGAAACCCATCTGGTAGTAGACCTTCGACACCTGCCAGGCCTCGCCGTGCTCGGGCCAGAGCGAGGCGTCGGCCGCCGCCTCCACCGCCGCCATCGCGACGGTGTGGGTCATGATGTGGTCGGGATGCGGGTAGCCGCCGCGCTCGTCGTACGTGGTGAGCACCTGCGGACGGAACTCGCGGATCACCTTCGCCAGCCGGCCGGCGGCCTCGTCCACGTCTGCCAGCGCGAAGGCGTCGGGCGACGTGGGCTTCCAGTCGGGCCCGTCCGGGAAACCCGAATCCCTGTAACCGAGCCAGACGTGCTCGATGCCGAGGATCTCGGCAGCCCGCGCCATCTCCTCGCGGCGCAGTTCGTGCATCCGCGCGAGGTTCTCGGGGGTGTCCATCCGGGGGTTGAGGATGTCTCCTGCTTCGCCGCCCGTGCAGCTCACCACCATGACGCGCGCTCCCCGCGACACGTAGTAGGCGGTGCTCGCGGCACCCTTGGACGACTCGTCGTCGGGGTGGGCGTGCACGTGCAGCAACCTGAGACCTTCATCTGGCCTTGACATACCGGCCATTGTCGTTCACCCGGGATGCGACGGGCCACTTCGTCCGCATGCACAATGTTCCCCATGGACTCCCCTGCAGATGCCGACGCGGCGGCCCGGCTCGCACGCCGCTACCCGTCCCGTCGCGGCCCGCTGCAGGACTGGCGACTCGTGGCGATCGTGCTCGCGCTGGCCGGCCTCGGCTGGCTGGGCTGGGCGGCGTGGCAAGGTGCGCACCCCGAGGTGTCGGCACGGGTGGACGGGTTCCACGTCGCTTCCGACGCCCAGATCGACGTGCGCCTGACGGTCGAGCGGCAGGACCCGTCACGGGCCGCCGAGTGCAGCATCTTCGCCCAGGCCATCACGTACGAGCGGGTCGGAGAGCTCGTCGTCCCGGTGCCCGCGGGCGGGGAACGGCTCACCCCTGTCGAGGTGCCGGTCCGCACCTTCAAGCGTGCGACCACCGCCGACATCGAGTCCTGCCGGGTGACAGGTTGAGCCCCCTCTTCACCGCGTCGGATAGTCTCGGAGAATGGCAATAGAGCAGACCACGACGACCTGGTTGACCCAGGACGCCTACGACAAACTCGTCGCTGAACTTGAGTACCTGAAGGGCGAGGGACGGCAGAAGGTGTCGGCCAAGATCGCCCAGGCGCGCGACGAGGGCGACCTCTCCGAGAACGGCGGCTACCACGCGGCCCGCGAGGAGCAGGGTCAGCAGGAGGCGCGGATCCGCCAGCTCACGGCCATGCTCGAGAACGCCGAGGTCGGCGAGGCGCCGACCGGTTCCCACGTCACCCCCGGCACCCTCGTCACCGTGTACTTCGACGGCGACGAGGACGACGACGACACGTTCCTTCTGGGCTCGCGTGAGGTCATGGGCCTCGACGACTCCGTGGCCATCGAGGTCTACTCCCCGCAGTCGCCGCTCGGCGCCGCCATCATGGGCGCGGCCCCCGGCGACACCGTCAGCTACACCGCACCGACCGGCAGCAAGATCGACGTGACGATCGTCGCCGTCAAGCCCTACACGGCCTGACTGGCCACTACCGCACCACCTCGCCGCGACATCGTGCGCCTGACGCGTCAGCCGCCGAGCGACCCCAGCAGGACTGCCGCCTCGGAAGGAGAGAGCGCGCCGCTGGCGACCTCGGCGAGCACCTGGTCGCGTGTCAGCACGGGCGGGGTCTCCGGCTCACCGGCCAGGCCGAGCTTCACGAGCACCTCGGTGAACCTGGCACGGGCTGTCGGGTAGGAGACGCCCAGGTGCTTCTCGACCTCGCGCATGTTGCCGCGCGAGGCGAGGAACACCCGCAGGATGGCTGTCTCCCTGTCAGACAGGGTGCAGAAGTCGCAGCTGGCGAACTCGCCCGCCAGTTCGGTGCCGCAGCTGTGGCAGCCGAGCCGGGTGGTGACGAGGTCGCCCCCGCAGACCGGGCACTCGGACGGCGGACGGTACTGCGTGGGGCTCACCGCAGGTCGGCCTTCACGTTCGCCCAGCCCATGACCACGCCGATGTCGAGCCTGGCCGACCCGTTGCCGAGGACGAGCTCGTCGAGGGCTGACTGGGAACCCGACCAGCTGATGCGGCCGAGCTGCGCCTCGCCCTTGATGGTGACGTTCGAGGTGTCGTCGAGTTCGACGTTGAGTTGGCCGGATTCGACGCGGACGCGGGAGCGCCCGGTGGTGATGGCGCCCTTGAGGGTGGCGGAACCTGCCTGGACGAGCACGTCGTCGGCCTGCTTCACCCCCGACATCTCGGCGCTGCCCGCCGTGACCCGGATCTTGCCGAGGTAGGGCACGTCGGTGCAGCTCAGGGAGCCGGCGGTGACCTCGACGTCGAGCTGGATGCGCGGGTTGACCCGCAGGAACAGCTCCTTGCCGAGGCCGAGGGCACGGATGTCGTCGAGGCTGCGCGGCGGACGGAGGATGCTGAAGCCGTCGAAGTTCGGGCCGAGCTCGCCATCGCTGGAGACCTCGAGCACCGACCCGTTGCGCCGCAGGACGTGCGGGCCTTCGGCCGACGCGGTGGCGACCGCGCTGTCACCGACGATCCTGACGCGCCTTCCGACGGCGTGGACGGTGATCCTGTCGACGCCCTTCGAGCCCGGTGCCCTGCGGGCGCTCGGCCCCGGTTCGGACTCCTTGTCGTCGGGCTGCTGGGTGAAGACCTCGCGGGCGTACGGCGAGTACTGCCGACGGCCCTCCTCGGCCTCCTCGCCCAGCTCTTCGTTGGTCGGCTCGGACCGGCGGGGTTCGGGAGCCTCTGCCTGCTCTTCGGCGGCATGCTTCAGTTCGTCGATGCGGCGGGCAGCTTCGGCGGCGTCGATCCTGCCGGCGGCGAGATCCTCAAGAATGGGGCTGAGATCTGGTGCTGTCATGCCCCACAGCCTACGCGCGCTTTCCAGATTGAAAAGACGCGCTTGCTACTTTGTGAAGTAGTTCAGGGGTCTGTCAGGGTTCCGCGGCGTGGGCGCGTAGCCCGCCATGGAATCTCTGGGGGTCGAGCCCTCTGATGAACGCGACCGAGAAGGACAGGACCGGGATCACCAGCAGCGCGCCGACGATGCCGGCGAGGGTCGCGCCCACGGCCAGGCCGACCAGCACCGCCAGCGGGTGCAGCGAGACCGCCCGGCCGAGCAGGATCGGCTGCAGGAAGTGCCCTTCGCTCTGCACCACGAGGATCGTGATGCCCAGCATGATGACCGCCTGCACCCAGCCGTGCGTGACGAGGGCGAGCAGCACGGCGATGCTGCCCGAGATGACCGCCCCGAGCACCGGGATGAACGACACGAAGAAGGTCAGCGCGAACAGCGCCCACGCCATGGGGAGCTGCAGGATCAGCGCGCCGATGAGCATGCCCACGGCGTCCACGAAGGCGACCAGCACCTGCGCGCGCACGTAGGAGACCAGGGACGTCCACCCGTTCCCGCTCGCCCGGTCGACGTTCTCCCGGTAGTTGGCGGGCACCAGCGTCAAGGTGGAGGTCCACAGCCGACGGCCGGACGACAGGAAGAAGAAGGTGGCGATCAGCGCGATCGCCGCGCCGGCGAAGAAGTGTCCGACGCCCACGCCCGCCTCGGCGGCGATCGAGGCCAGCTCCGAGCGCGACTCGTTCACCCAGGCGGTGAACTGCGCGAGGTAGCCGTCGAGTTCCGTCCGGTCGATGTGCAGCGGGCCATCGGCCAGCCAGCCGAGCAGCGTCGGCACGGCCTCGAACGACTTCTGGATGAGTTGCGGCATCTCGCGCGCCACCTGCGCGCCGATGGCGGTCAGGGTGCCGCCCACGACCAGCGCCATGAGCAGCAGCGACGACAGCGACGCCAGGGCGGGTGGCCAGCGCCAGCTCCGCAGGCGCAGGTTCACCGGAGTGAGCAGGGCCGTCAGCAGCATGGCGACCGCGAGCGGGATGACGACTCCCGAGAAGTACTGGCACAGGAACCACAGGCCGAGCACGAAGGCAGCGATGACCAGCACCCGCCACGCCCATTCCGAGGCCGTGACGAGGCCTCGCGGCACCCGCGGTTCCGTGGCGACAGTCCTGCGGCGAGGGGACGGGAAGGCCATGGCTGGGGCTCCTTCTCTTCGAGTGACCCCCACCGTACCGGGACGCGGGAGCGAGACGCCCTGACGAGTTGGTTGACGAGTTGGATGTCGCGGACGGGACCGCCCTACGCTGGCGGCGTGACGGATCCTCGCCCACTGTCGGAACTCGTGGCCCCTGACTGGGCCGAGGCGCTGCAGCCGGTGGCAGGGCTGGTCGCCGAACTGGGCGGGTTCCTGCGGCAGGAGGTCGCCGCCGGACGGGGCTACCTGCCCGCCGGGCCCAACGTGCTGCGCGCCTTCTCCCGTCCCATGGCCGGGGTGAAGGTGCTCCTCGTTGGCCAGGACCCCTACCCCACTCCCGGGCACGCCGTCGGGCTCTGCTTCTCGGTCGCGCCCGACGTCCGTCCGCTGCCGCGCAGTCTCGCCAACATCTACGCCGAACTCGAGGCCGACCTCGGCTACCCGCCCGCCGCCTCCGGTGACCTGACGACGTGGTTCGAGCAGGGGGTCCTGCTGCTCAACAGGGTGCTGACGGTGCGGCCCGGTGCCGCCGGTTCCCATCGCGGCAAGGGCTGGGAGCAGGTGACAGACTGCGCCATCGACGCGCTCGCGAGGCGCGGCGGCCCGCTCGTGGCCATCCTGTGGGGACGCGACGCGCAGGCCCTCCAGCCGCGGCTGCGGGGCATCCACTGCATCACGTCCGCGCATCCTTCTCCCCTGTCCGCGCACGCCGGCTTCTTCGGCTCGCGTCCTTTCAGCAGGGCCAACGCCGCGCTCGCCGAGCAGGGCGCCGAGCCCGTCGACTGGCGCCTCGAAGGCTGACCGCGCGGGCGTCCCCGACCTTGGCCGCCTCGCTAAACTGGAGCTCCCACAAGCGGCAATGAGCCCTCTGAGGCCTGCCGGCGGAGGTTCAACGATGTCACTCTTCCAGTCGACTGCGGTCTTGCCCGGCCGCAGCACTCCCGTCCTCGAACAGCCCTGTTGGCACGAGGTGTTCGGCCATCGCGTCGGCACCGTCCCCGAAGGGTCTGTCGTGGCCTACTTCGCGCTCGGTTGCTTCTGGGGCGCCGAGAAGCTGTTCTGGAACACCCCCGGCGTCACGTCGACGGCGGTCGGCTACGCGGGCGGCGCCACCCCGAACCCGACCTACAAGGAAGTGTGCAGCGGCCGCACCGGGCACGCCGAGACAGTCATGGTCGCCTACGACCCCACCAAGGTGAGCTACGCCGACCTGCTCACAGTCTTCTTCGAGAACCACGACCCCACGCAGGGGATGCGGCAGGGCGCGGACGTCGGCACGCAGTACAGGTCGGCGATCTACACCGTCGACGATGAGCAGGCGAGGGTCGCGCGCGGCGCCCTGGAGGACTTCCAGCAGGCGCTCTCGCAGGCGGGGTACGGCACCATCACGACCGAGGTCGTGCCGGCGGGCGAGTTCTACCCGGCCGAGAACTATCACCAGCAGTACCTGGTGAAGAACCCGGACGGTTACTGCCCGGTGCATGCCACCGGGGTCACCTGCAACCCCGGCGCCTGAGCACCCAGCCCGCGCGCGGGCTCAAGAACCAGGAAGGCGGCCGGCTCATGCCGACCGCCCTCGTGGCTCAGTTCGTGGCCCCTGCCAGGCTTGATGCCTCGGCGACCTTCTCCAGCGCCTTCTGCCAGTGCTTGGTGATCGCCGCCACATCGCAATCGTCAGGAATGTTGTCGTGGCGCACCTCGACGCGTGTTCCTGCATCCTCGGGAAGCAGGTGGACGTCGACGAAGGTCTTGGGTGCCCCTTCGCGGGCGTGCCAACTGACGCGTATCTGCTCCAGCGGGTGGTACGAACGGACGACGCCGTACGTGCCGTCCGCCGCATGCCAACTGTCGCCCTTGTCGCCGAGTTCTGCATCGTCGCCCAACAGGGCGTGTGCACCTTCGCGCGAGACCAGGAAGCGCCAGACCTCTTTGGGGGTTAGGGACACCAACCGACCGACAGTGACGGTGGTGTCCATAGCGTTCGCGAGCGTGTCGCTCGCCACCTGCTCTGTCATGTCATACCTCAATCCATGAACTGCGCACCGGCCCCCATTGGCCGACTTGGTACCGCCACATTACTCGTCCTCACCCACAAGAACAGGGGGCCGGCGGAACTTCCGTGCGACCTGTCCGACATCCCCGCCGAGGGCGTCCGCGAGGGCCCGGATCAGGGGGTCCCGGCGAGGTTCAGTCACCGTCAGATTGACTGTCTCAGCGTGTCGCTCACGCCGATCGGCGAGCGCTCCGGATAGAAATGACACAGACCGGACCAAGTATGAGGTGGTCCGGTCCGAATTCTGTTCGGGACCTCTTGCGCGCCGTCGGCGGACAGGAGTAGAACATACCTACGCCGTTTCCGGCGGCCCTCGAGAGAGTGGCTGTCAGGGCCGGCGGACGGACGGCAATCGAGGTCCACAGCCGGCGGAGAGATCCATCGGCGCCCCACCGGGACGGGTGGGACGGATCAGGCGGGCCGACCGTGCTCGGGTCGCGTCCAACCTGGGCAAACAGAAGGCCGGACCAACTCATACTTGGTCCGGCCTTCGCCTGTCTTCGAGCACCAGTCTCCTAGCCCGCCCTTACCCCTGCCCGCGCGGTCCGAAAAGTGAGACGTCGTGCCTTACCAGGGGCGTATTCCGGGCACCGCGCGAGGGCTGCGGCGGTAGGCGGACACTGTGGGGTCGCCGGTGATCCAGAACCTCCAGGGCCGCTCGTACGCCACCGACACCCCCACCCGCGGCCCGCTCGCCACCCGGCTGGCGGGCACCGGTTCGACCG
This sequence comes from Actinomycetes bacterium, assembly GCA_023387135.1. Taxonomy (GTDB): domain Bacteria; phylum Actinomycetota; class Actinomycetes; order Propionibacteriales; family Propionibacteriaceae; genus Propionicimonas. Next base: position 15,690 of record JAEWIK010000122.1, read on the forward strand.
GCGGCAGCAACTCCAGCCCGCCCGAGCCCAGGCGTCCGCCCGAGTGCGCGAGCGTCCAGCCCATGACCCGTCCGAAGTTCCCTGGACCACGGGCCAGCGCCACGTCCGCCACTCCCGGCCGGCGGCTGCGCGCCTCGTCCAGCCCCTCGACCACCTCCCCCGCCCGCAGCAGCACCGCCGAGCCGTGGCCCGGCACCCCGCACACGAGGTTGCCGCAGATGTGGAGGCCGTGCGACAGGTAGCAGTAGAGGGTCCCGGCCTCGGCGAACAGGTGCCTGGTGCGCGGACGGGGCCCGCCCACCGCGTGGGCGGCGGGATCGTCCTGACCCGCATAGGCCTCCACCTCGGTCAGCCTCACCACCACGCCGTCCTGCCTGAGCAGGCAGCCGAGCAGCAAGGGGGCCACCTCGTGGGCGGGAGCCGTCAGATCCGTCACCGTCCCAGTCTGCCTGCCCGCCGCAGGAACGCCGTGTCGGCGAGCGGGGCCATCTCACGCCCGCCGAAGGAGTGGCTGCCCCCGTGGTCGCATCCGGGACGGCCGCGCTAACCTCGCATGCATGTGCCCGCCGCCTCGACGAAGCGTAGGAGTCGCGTCGTTGATCGCCGTGGGGTGCCTGCTCGCCGGCTGCCAGGCGCCGCCGCCGGCTGCACCGTCCCCGTCGGTGAGCACGTCGTCGACGCCGACGCCGTCCGCCACCCCCACCTCGACGCCGGTCGCGCTCGACTTCACCCTGCCGGGAGCCGCGGAGGTGATGCTCAACAGGCTGCTCGCCGACGCCGGGTCGAGGCAGACGGTGATGGCCGAGGTCACCGCCACCACGGTGACTGTCGCCGTGCTGAAGCCCGACGAGGTCAAGCCCGTCACCTGGGCGTACCGCGACGGCGAGGAGAAGCAGGTGGCGAACGACCTCGAGTACGTCGACCAGGCGGTCTTCGACATCGGCGACTTCGACGTGTCGGACGTCGGGAAGCTGTTCGCCAAGGCCGCCGAGCTCAGCGGGTCGACTGCCAACCAGTCGCTGCACATCGTCGACTACTCCGGCGGCCGCGTCGTCATGGCGGTGACGACCAACCCCGAGTCTCGGACGGTCTTCTTCGAGCCTGACGGCAGCCTGCTGCCCGAACTCGACTTCCACACGCTCTCGGGCATCTCGCAGGGGCTCGACGTCGTGACCGCCACCCGGACGACGGTGCAGGCCCTCGGCGTGGACTCGGCGACAGGAGCCTGGGTCGACTATCCCGCGACGCAGGAAGGCACCGTCAGGCGCCAGCGCACCGCCAAGGTGCCTGTCACCACCACGACACGCGACGAGACCCTCACCCTGGCGCCGTTCCCGGTGGACCAGGTGAGCGCCGCCGCCATCTGGGACGTGGTG
>JAEWIK010000133.1 GCA_023387135.1 Actinomycetes bacterium
GTGCTCGTCCACGTGCTGGCCGTCGTGTTGCGGGGCATCGCCGCCGAGCGCGCCCCCTGGGGCAACATGTACGAGTTTATCACCACGTCGCTGGCGCTGGCGGGGCTGGTCTACCTGGCGGGTGTCCTCTTCTTCGGCTTGAAGGGCTTCGGCCTGCCGTACGCGCTGCTGGCGTCCATCGGCCAGGGCCTCGCCGTCACGGTCTTCTACGTCAACGTCTCGCCGCTCATGCCGGCGCTGCACTCGGTGTGGTTCGTCATCCACATCATCGCCGCCGCGCTGGCCGGTGCCGTGTTCAACCTCGCGGCGATCGCGTGCCTGCTCTACCTGGTGAAGACGCGCGCCGAGGCGAAGGGCAGCACCGCCGGCTACCTCGCACGACTGCCGAAGCCCGAGGTGCTCGACAGGGTCAGCTACCGCCTGACAGCTTTCGCCTTCCCGCTGTGGACCTTCGCCATCGCCGCCGGTGCGGTGTGGGCGCAGTACGCCTGGGGCAGGTTCTGGGGCTGGGACCCGAAGGAGACCTGGTCGCTGGTCACCTGGATCGTGTACGCCGCCTACCTCCACGCCCGCGCGACGGCGGGCTGGAAGGGAAGGCGGGCGGCCATCCTCGCCCTGGTGGGCATCGTGAGCTTCTGGTGGAACTTCGTCGGAGTGAACCTGGTGCTCAACGGCCTGCACTCCTACGCCGGCATCTGACGTCCTGCCGCGCCGGTCGTCGCACCGGGCCGGCAGGCGGGACGGTGGACACGATGTGCGCGCCGTCGCCGCGCACTGTAGGAATTGCCTGGTGACGTGTCCTGGCGGTGTGGTGGCGTGAAGTACCGCAGGACTGGCCGCCGCGAGGCGGCGGCAGGCTATGCGCTGCTGTTGCCGAGCCTCATCGGGATCGCCTGCTTCCTGGTCGCTCCCATCGTCGTTGTCGGCTGGCTGAGCTTCCAGAAGTGGGACCTGATAGCGCCGCCGCGGTTCGTGGGCGCCGCGAACTGGGAAGCCGTGCTGGCGGATCCGTCGTTCGCCAACGCGCTCTGGGTCACTGTCCTGCTCGTCGCGCTGGTAATCCCGCTGCAGACGGCTCTCGGGTTGTTCCTCGCCGTCCTGCTCAGCAGGCGGCTGCCGGGCTCGGGGGTCTTCCGGGTCGTCTTCGTGGTGCCGTGGGTGTGCGCGCCGCTCGCGCTCGGCGTGGTGTGGAACGTGATCTTCCAGCCCACCGGCGGCGCGCTCAACACCCTGCTCGGGGTCCGCGTCGAGTGGCTGAGCGAACCGGGCCTGGCCCTGCTCGCTGTCGCCTTCGTGACGATCTGGGGACAGGTCGGCTACGTCGCGCTGTTCTTCATGGCCGGCCTGGCCGCGATCCCCCAAGAGGTGCTGGAGGCGGCGAGGGTCGACGGCGCCGGCGCCTGGCGGATGTTCTGGCAGATCAGGCTGCCGCTGCTGCGTCCTACCCTCTTCTTCGTGCTGGTGACGTCGATCATCTCGACGTTCCAGGTGGTCGACACAGTCTTCGCCCTCACCAGGGGCGGTCCCGGCACCGCCACCGACGTGATCGCGTTCCGCATCTACAGGCTGGCCTTCACCGACTTCGACCTCGGGCAGGCGGCCGTGACGGCGCTGGTGATGCTGGGCCTGCTGGTCGTGGTGACGGCCGCCCAGCAGGTCTACTTCCGGCGGAGGATCACCTATGACGTGGCCTGAGCAGTCGCTTCGGCGACGGCGGACGCGTCCCGCGGCGCTCGCGTCGTCGCTGGCGACGTACCTCGTCCTGGTGGCCGGCGCCGCGCTGACGCTGGGCCCGTTCCTGCTGAGCGTCCTCACCTCGCTCAAGACGCCCAGGCAACTGGCGACCGAGTCCCCGCTCAGCCTGCCGAACCCCGTCACGGGCGAGAACTTCGCGGCGCTCTTCTCCAACGACCTGATCGACTTCGGCAGGGCTGTCAGGGTCACGGCGCTCTACGCGGTCGTCGTCCTCGTCCTGCAACTCTCGTTCTCGGTCATGGCGGCGTACGCCTTCGCCCGCGTCAGGTTCCCCGGACGGGACGCGCTGTTCTGGGTCTACCTCGGGACGCTCATGGTGCCGCCGGTCGTGACCCTCGTGCCGCTCTACCTGATGATGACGACGATGGGCCTGCGCAACACCTTCTGGGGCCTCGTGCTGCCGTACGTGCTCGGCTCGCCGTACGCGATCTTCCTGCTGCGCGAGTACTTCCGCGGGATCCCACAGGAACTTGTGGACGCGGCCCGCATCGACGGCGCCGGACACTGGCGCATCCTGACGAGGATCATGGTGCCGCTGGCCAGGCCCGTGCTCGTGACCCTCGGGCTGATCACCGTCGTCACCCACTGGAACAACTTCCTGTGGCCGCTCATCATCACCAGCGGGCCGCGCTGGGGAGTCATCACGGTGGCGACGGCGAGCATGCAGAGCCAGTACAACGGCAACTGGACGCTCGTCATGGCGGCGACCACGACCGCCGTCATCCCGCTCATCGCCGTCTTCATCGCGTTCAACAAGCAGATCGTCAACTCCATCTCCATCACGGGATTCCGCTGACAGCGCGTCCCCCGACCAGCAAGTGAAAGGAACTCCCATGAGAGGTTCGCGCCTCGTCCGGGTGGTCTCGTCCCTGGTGACAGCAGGGCTCGTCCTCACTGCCTGCAGCGCGCCTGCGGGGCAGGGCTCGCCCACGCCGGCGTCGGCGGCACCCGTGACGCTGACCTTCCGCACCTGGGACGAGAACGCGGCGGCCGCCTACAAGGAGTCCTTCACCGCCTTCACCGCCGCCAACCCCGACATCACCGTCACGACCGAGGTGGTGCCCTGGTCCGACTACTTCACCAAGCTGCGCACCGACCTGGCGGGCGGCAGCGCCGCCGACCTGTTCTGGCTCAACAACTCCAACTATCTGGCGTACGCCCGGGCCGGCAAGCTCACCGACGTCGGCGCCGTCTTCGACAGCGATCCGGCGGCCCTGAAGAAGACTTTCGCGCCGGCGGTGGTCGACCAGTTCACCGACGGCGGCAAGCTCTGGGGCGTCCCGCAGACGTCGGACGGCGGCATCGCCGTCTACTACAACAAGGAGCTGCTCGACGACGCCGGGCTGACCGTCGCCGACATCTCGCGCCTGACGTGGAGCCCGAACGGCGGAGAGAACACCCTGCTGGGCGTCACGCAGAAGCTGACGAAGGACGCGTCCGGGAAGACGGCCGACCAGAAGGGCTTCGACCCGACCAAGGTCGTGCAGTACGGCTACAACGCCGCCCAGGACCTGCAGGCGATCTACCTCAACTTCATCGGCTCGAACGGCGGCACCTACCAGAAGCCCGACGGCACCTTCACGCTCGACAACCCGAAGACCGTCGAGGCTTTCGGCTACATCGTCGACCTGATCAACAAGTACCACGTCGCGCCGAGCGCTGCCGACACCAACTCCAACGGCAACTTCAGCCTCGACGCCTTCAACCAGGGCAAGCTCGCGCTGTTCCAGTCGGGCCTCTACAACCTCGCCAACGTGGCGGACAACGCATCCTTCGAGTGGGGAGTCGTCGGCCTGCCGATGGGCCCCGCGGGCGCCGTCAGCGTGACCAACGGCGTCTCGGTGATGGGCAACGCCGCCTCGGCGCACCCTGACGCGGTGGCGAAGGTGCTGGCCTGGCTCGGCTCGGAGGACGGCAACTCGCAGCTCGGCACCACGGGCGCCAACCTGCCGGGGGTGCTCGCGGCGCAGCAGGTCTACCTCGACCACTGGGCGGCGAAGAAGGTCACCCTCGACCCGTTCTTCGACGTCATCAAGCGCGCCACCCCGATCCCTGCCCCGGTCGGCGCGAACTTCGCCGCGGGCTTCACCGCCATCAACACTGTGCTCAACGAGGTCTTCCTCGGCAGGACGCCGGTCGAGGAGGGCCTGAAGCAGGCGAACGACGCCGGCAACGCCGCGATCGCCGGGTGACGCCCGCCCCGGT
>JAEWIK010000164.1 GCA_023387135.1 Actinomycetes bacterium
GTCTACCTCTCCCAGCTCGGCCAGTTCGCCCCCAAGCCGGCCTACGAACCGAGACGCGCGTTCACGCTCACGAACACCGACGAGCTGCCCTGGCTGGTCGAGATCCTGGAGTCGCTGCCCGACGTCACGATCTCGGTCGCCGCGCTGACCCTGATGAGCGAGAAGCTGCACGCCCTCGGGAGGCGTTACCCGAACCTCACCCTCATCCCCGGCATCACCCAGAAGGGGATCGCCGACGAACTCGCCAGGGCGTCGGTCTACCTCGACCTCAACGCCGGTCAGGAGGTCCTCGACGTTGTGAAGGCCGCCTACCACCTCGACCTCGTCGTCCTCGCCCCGGCCCCGCACGCCAAGGCCCCCGACCACTCGCTCACCTTCCCGACCCCCGCCGCCCTGGTCGCCGCGCTGTCGGCGGTCGTCACCAGCCCCGGCGAGAGGAGGCGAGCCCTGGAGGCCCTCCACACGAAACGGGGCCCCCTCTCCACCCCCGACGACTACCGCCGCCTGTTCTCCTGAGCGCCGTGGGGGTCAGCGGATGGTCGACGTGCGGGAGCTGGTGAGGGTCACTGTCGCGTACCCGGAGCGCTTTCCTGTGATCTTGACGGTGATCTTCTTGCCCTTGTCGCGCTTGGTCAGCTTGTACTTGGTGGCGGTGGCCTTCGAGATCGCCGCACCGTTGCGGTACCACCTGTAGGAGAACTTCACCTTGCTGGTCCAGGTGCCGCGGGTCACCTTGAGTTTCGACCCGACCTTCTTCGTCCCGGAGATCTTTGGGACGGCGGCGTTGAGCAGCTTCTTCGTGGTGGCGGACGCCTTGGTGACGGTGGTGTAGCCGCTCTTCTTACCGGTCACCTTCACACTGAGGGTCTTGCCGGCCTGGGCTTTGGCCAGCTTCAGCGTGCTGGAGCGCGCGCCGCTGATCGCCTTGCCGTTGGCGTACCACTGGTAGGTGAAGGCGGTTCCGCTGGTCCAGGCGCCCGGCACGGCCGTCACCTTCTGGCCGACCGCGAGGTTGCCCTGGATACGGGGTGTCGCGGCGGTGAGAGGAATCGGGACGGGAGGAGGCGGGGGAGCAGCCGCCGCGACGGGAGCCGTCTGCCCCGAACTCCTCATCGTCGGGGTGCGTCCCTGGGCGAGGCCCGTCGCGGTCACCCTGACGGAGATCCGCTTCCCGACGTGCGAAGCCGTGAGCGTGAGGGTGTTGGAGACAGCGCCCGCGATGGGCGAACCGTTCGCACACCACTGGTAGAACAGGGGGGCCGGCGCGGGGCTCCAACTCCCTGTGCTCGCCGTGAGGCGGCTGCCCACCTTCGCCGTGCCGCCGATGCTCGGGCTCGCCGTCACGGTGAACGGGTGGTCGGTATTCAGTCGGACCTCGCCCGCCCCGTACGCGTTGTCCGGGCCGGCGGTGCCTCGATCTGTTGTGGCCGAGTTCTTGAGGTAGTCCGCGAGCCGGGCGGGGCTGAGGCCACGCTCTGTCTGCAGGACGAGCGCCGCCGCACCGGCGGCGGCCGGCGACGACGCGCTGGTGCCGCTGAAGCTCCCGTAGGTGAAGGACGAGAAGCCTGACCCTGCGGAGAGGTCGGGCTTGATCCGCAGGTCGTTCGTGGGGCCCTGGGAACTGTAGCCCGCGATCACGTCGCCTGAGACGGGATCGACGGCGCCCACCGCCACGAGGCCGGGATTCGCCGAGTCGACGAAGGGCTGGGACGCGGCTCCGGGGCCGGTGGCGAAGTTCACCAGGATGGAGTTGTTGACGAGGATCTCGAGAGTGTCGTCGTCGCTCGCGCCGGGGTGGTGCTCGGCGATGCTCAGGAAGTAGAGCGGATACTCGTAGCAGTCGATGTCGCTGAAGGAACCCTGGCCGATGATGGCGGCCCCGGTGCCCTCCAGCGGGTCGGCCGGGCTGCCAGCCGCACGCTGGTCCGACAGGGACGTGGCGATGACCACTTCTCCGCTGTCGTCGAAGACGGAGGCGTAGAGGTCGTAGTCGGTCCTGTTCTGCTCGCCCCAGTCGTCCCACCGCAGGCCGTTGAAGAAGCCGCATTCCGTCTGCATGAACTCGGACTGGTAGCCGTTCTGGGCCGTGAAGTTCAGCCACCCGTTGCCGTCGGGATCGTTCCACTTGCCGCGCCAGTAGCCGCCCCATCCCGGGTCCCTCATGCCCGCATTCCCTGCCGAGTTGAACCAGGTCATGCCCTTGCTCACCGCGTAGTCGCCGATGTCGTCAGCCGGCCCGGTGCCGTCGCCGGGGCCGTCGTAGGGGGTGGTGAGCGAGCGCGTGATGATCTTGACACCGTTGCTGGCGAAGAAGTCGACGGCGGCCTTGGTGTCGGCGAGGGTCGCCGCGGTCGCCAGGTAGAGCGTCGCCCCGGGGGCCATGTCGTTGAGGATCTCCACGACAGCGACCCCGTGCTCGACGCCCGAAGCCCAGAGGTCGCAGGTGGTGCCGTTGTCGCGGCAGAAGGTCCCGGCGATCGAGTTCGCGTTCACCTCGCCGGCGGAGACAGCGCTGAACCGGGCTGCGTCATCGAACTCGTCGATGACGCCGATCTTCACACCGGCGCCTGTGATGCCCGCCGCCTGCCAGGCAGCGGCGTTGGTCTTCGTGACGATCTCCTTGCCGTTGCCGGCCGAGGCAGCTGCGGCGCTCTTGGCGAGACCGTCGTCCGGAACGACGTTGATGGTCGGGGGCAGCGTCACCGTCCTGACCGGCGCGGCGTCCTGCAGGGCCCGCAGGCCGTCGAAGGGCACATCGGCGACGAAGACAGTCGGCGTCACGTCGGTGACATTGGTCGCGCCCAGCTCGCGAGCGGTCGCGGCGGCGCCGCCGCCGGGAGCATGCTCGACC
>JAEWIK010000212.1 GCA_023387135.1 Actinomycetes bacterium
TCCCCGGGGGGGGGGCGGCGGGGGGGCGGGCGGCCCCGACGAGGGATCAGCGGGTGACCACCAACGGCTCTGCGAAGTGGCAGGCGCTGGCGTGGGCTCCCAGGCCGTCGGGACGGTCGATGAGAGCCGGGTCCGCGGTGTGGCACAGCTCCTGCGCCCGCCAGCAGCGGGTGTGGAAGCGGCAGCCTGACGGCGGGTTGGCCGGGGACGGCACGTCACCCGAGAGCACTATCTGCTCGCGGGTGGCTTCCGCCACCGGGTCGGGCACCGGCACCGCGGAGAGCAGCGCCTGGGTGTAGGGATGCGTCGGGTGCTCGTAGATCTCGGCGTCGTTCCCGATCTCCACGATGCGGCCCAGGTACATCACTGCCACCCTGTCGGAGATGTGGCGCACCACCGACAGGTCGTGGGCGATGAAGATGTACGCCAGCCCGAGTTCGGCCTGCAGCCGTTCGAGCAGGTTTACTACCTGCGCCTGCACCGACACGTCCAGCGCAGAGACCGGCTCGTCGCAGATCAGCACCTTCGGGTTGAGGGCGATGCCTCGCGCCACGCCGATGCGCTGCCGCTGCCCACCGGAGAACTGGTGGGGGTAGCGGTTGAGGTGCTCGGGGTTCAGCCCGACCAGGTCGAGCAGCTCCTGCACCCTGCGCTTCCGCGAGCCCCTCGGCGCGACGTCGGGGTGGATGTCGAAAGGCTCCCCGATGATGTCGCCGACGGTCTTGCGCGGGTTGAGCGAGGTGTACGGGTCCTGGAACACGATCTGGATGTCCCGGCGGATCTTCCGCAGCGCCGCGCCCTTCTGCTTGTACATGTCGACGCCGTTGAAGGTCACCTTCCCCGAGGTCGGCTCCTCCAGCATCATGAGAAGGCGTCCGAGGGTGGACTTGCCACAGCCCGACTCCCCCACGACTCCCAGCGTCTCGCCCTTGTAGAGCTCGAACGAGACGCCGTCGACGGCCCTGACGTGTCCGACTGTCCGCCTGACGACGCCGGCCTTGATCGGGTAGTGCTTGACCAGGTCCTCGGCCTTCAGGATCACTTCGTCACCGGCCATGCGAGCACCTCCTCGGTGTGGTAGCAGGCGGAGAACCTGTCGGTGTCGACCTGGAACAGTGGCGGCGGTGCCCCCACCCTGCACTCGTCGGTGGCGTACCGGCAGCGCGGGTTGAAGGCGCAGCCCGGCGGGATCGCGAGCAGGTTCGGCGGCAGGCCGCCGATGACGCGCAGCGTCTGTCCCTTGTCGTCGAGCCGCGGGACCGACTCCAGCAAGCCCTTGGTGTAGGGGTGCGCCGGACGGGCGTACACCTCGTGCACCTCGGCGGTCTCGACCATCCTGCCGGCGTACATGACGGCGATCCTGTCGGCGACGTTCGCCACCACCCCGAGGTCGTGGGTGATGAGGATGAGGCCCATGCCCGACTCGTCCTGCAGCTCCTTGAGGAGCTCCATGATCTGCGCCTGGACCGTCACGTCGAGGGCGGTGGTCGGCTCGTCGGCGATCAGCACGGACGGGTTCAGCGCGATCGCCATGGCGATCATGATGCGCTGCCGCATGCCGCCGGAGAACTGGTGCGGGTAGGCCCGCACGCGTTCCTTGGCCGCCGGGATCCGCACGCGCTCCATGAGGCGGACGGCCTGGGCGTACGCGTCAGTCCGGTTGTCACCGCGGTGCTTGCGGAACATCTCGGCGATCTGCCAGCCCACCGGGAACACCGGGTTGAGCGACGACAGCGCGTCCTGGAAGATCATCGCGATCTCGTTGCCGCGCACCTTCTGGCGCTGCTTCTCGGGCAGCGTCAGCAGGTCGACTCCGCAGTAGCGGACCTCGCCGCCGGTGATGTACCCGGGCGGCGTGTCGAGGATGCCCATGATCGCCTGCGCGGTCACCGACTTGCCCGACCCCGATTCACCGAGGATGGCCAGCGTCTCGCGCTCGGACAGGTCGAACGAGACCCCGTTGATGGCCTTCGCCACGCCCTCGCGCACCCTGAACTCGACCTGCAGGTCACGGACGTCGAGCAGCAGCCCGTCGACAGGCTTCCATTCATGTCCCACCGGCAGTGGGGCTGTCTTGGTAGCCATGGTCACCTCAGCTTCGGGTCGAGAGCGTCCCGCACTACCTCGCCCAGCATGATGAAGGCGAGCACTGTGAGGGAAAGGAACAGGGACGGGAACAGCAGCATGTGCGGCGCACTGCGGATGAACCCCAGCCCGGAGGCCTGCGAGATGGCGAGACCCCACGAGATGGTAGGCGGCTGCAGGCCGATACCCAAGAAGGACAGCGTCGCTTCCGTCGCGATGTAGGCACCGAGGTCGATGGTGGAGACCACGATCACGGGAGCCAGCGAGTTCGGGACGATGTGCGAGGTGACGACCCGGTACGGGCTCGCACCCAGCGCACGCGCCGCCTGCACGTACTCCAGCGGACGGGTCTGCAGCACGCTCGACCTCATCAACCTGAAGATGTTGGGCCAGCCGAGGATCGCCAGGGCGAACACGACCTTGCCCACCACGAGGGCGTACGGGGCGCCGAGCTCCGTCTTCCACGTGTACAGGATGATGATGCCGCCGAGCAGCAGCGGGATCGCGAAGAAGATGTCGGCGAGCCGTGAGAGCACGGTGTCGATCCAGCCTCCGAGGTACCCACCGAAGGTGCCCAGCGCGGAGCCCAGGATGGCCGTCACGACGGCGGCGAAGACGCCGACCAGGATGGAGGCCCTGGCGCCGTAGATCGTCCGCGCGTACACGTCGCAGCCCTGGACGTCGTAGCCGAAGATGGCCTCGCCGCCGGGGCCCTGCCTGGCCATGTTGAGGTCACAGAAGTACGGGTCCTTGGGCGTGAAGAGCTGCGGGACGGCCGCCATGGTGACGAACACCACGATGAGCACCGCCGAGACCCAGAAGAGCGGGTTGTGGCGGATGTAGTCCCAGACGTCGGCGCCCAGCGAACGCGTCGGTGCGACGGTCTGGACGTCGGGCTGCAGCTCCGGCTCGCCCTGGATCAGGTCGGGCGACTGCTGGGTCGCCTGCGTTTCGAGCGAGTCAGTCATGGCTGATCCTCGGGTCCAGGATGCCGTACAGGATGTCGACGAGCAGGTTCACCAGGAGGTAGACCAGCACGAGGATGACCACCGCGCCGACGACCGAGGTACCGTCCCGCTGGCTGATGCTGCGGTAGATGAAGAAGCCGATGCCGTTGATGTTGAAGATGCGCTCGGTGACGATCGCGCCGCCCATCAGGGCGCCGAAGCTGGCACCGATGTAGGTGACGACCGGCACCAGCGAGTTCCGCAGGGCGTGGATGCCGATGGACCGCGCGTTCGACAGGCCTTTGGCCTTGGCCGTACGGACGTAGTCGGCGCGCAGGTTCTCCACCAGGGTCGTCCTCGTCAGCCGCGCCACATAGGCGACCGACAACGACCCGAGGACAAGCCCCGGCATTATCAGTTGCTCCCAGCTTCCTTCGGTGGCCGTCACCGGGAACCAGCCCAGCTTCACACCGAACAGCAACTGGGACAGGCCGCCGATCACGAACACCGGGATCGAGATGACCACCAGGGTGCTGACGGTGACGAGGGAGTCGCTGAACTTGCCCTTGCGAATGCCGGCCACGACGCCGGCGACGATGCCCACGATCGCCTCGAATGCGATAGCGATCAACGCCAGCCGGATGGTGACCGGGTAGCGGATCGCGAGTTCGTGGGCGACTGTGTTGCCATAGAAGTTGGTGCCGAGGTCACCCTGGACCAATCTCCCGAGATAAAGCGCGTACTGCACGAGGAACGGCTTGTCGAGGTTGTACTCGGCCTTGAAGGCTGCGACGTACTCGGGAGGACAGGGACGCTCACCACAGCGTCCCGACGTCGGATCCCCCGGAAGTACGAAGACCATCAGGAAGATGAGAAAGGTGGATCCGAGGATCACCGGAATCATCTGTAGCAGGCGCCGGATGATGAACTTACCCATGGATGTGAATCATTCCGCTCTTGATGGAAGGATCCGCAGCCGCCCCGGCCGACGAGCGCCACCGGGGGTGACTACGGATCGTGGAAGAACCCGCAGCGGTGGGGG
>JAEWIK010000150.1 GCA_023387135.1 Actinomycetes bacterium
GGGTGGGTGCAACCCCTCTGCGCCCCCGCGGTCGTCTGCACGTCGCGGTGAGGTTCAGGCGGGGCGATCGAGCTGTCACCTCGTTCGCCGCACTCACGGGCGGAGACCCGTTGGGATCTCCTGCTTGAGTCGAAGTATTCCACACGCACCCGAATCCGGGCGACGCAACGCCCGACTTTCCGTTATCTGAACGTGATCTTTCTTCAGTTCGCCAACGGAACGGGGTCGACGACGGTGCCCTCGTCGAGCCTGCCCTGCGCGGTCCTGGTGAAGACGGGCGGACGTGACGGACGGAACGCCTCCGACACCGTCGAGAGCGCGGAGATCACGTCGTCGGGGCGCACCAGCGGCGTGTCGATGACCGACACCAACTCCAGCAGCCCTTCGCCGACGACCTCCAGCCTGACGATGGCGGCCCTGACGTCGAAAGCGCGCAGCCCGGTCTTCGTCATCCGCTGCACCTCGACGCGCGGCTCTGCCAGCAGCGCCTCCACGGCGCGGCGGGCCGTGTCGGCCGTCACTCCCGGGACGTCGAGCCGCCAGCAGGAGACCGCCAGTTCATCGCTGAGGGCTCCCCCGGGGGACTCGGCGATGCCGACGATCTCCAGGCCGTCGGGCATCGCCTCGTTGAGCCTGACGCGCACCGTCTCGGGATCGAGCCTGGCGGCCAGCCCCAGCTCGAGGTATTCCGATTCGCTGGCAGCACCGGTGGGGCTCGCACCGGCGTACGAGATCCGCGGGTGGGGCGAGAACCCCGACGAGTAGGCCATGGGGATCTCGGCCCGGCGCAGTGCCCGCTCGATGGCACGTCCCACGTCGCGGTGCGACGCGAATCTCGCCCTGCCCCGTTTGGCGTACCTCACCCGCAGCCGTTGCTGCGGGGGTGCCTGCTGTTCGGGCTGGGGTCGTGCCATAGCGCCCGAGGATAGCTGACCTGGCAGGGCACGGTTCGCGGCGCCGAACCCTCGGTCCGGGGCTACTTCCCGGTGATGGTCCTCACCCAGGGCGCGCTGAGCTTCAGCGACGACTGCCAGTCGCCTGCCCGCTTGGTGATCCGCTTGACGGTCCTGCCGTCGGCGGACGTGACCTTCACTGTCTTGAGCGCGCCTCCCGCGTATCTCTCGGCGACCCAGATCGACTTGACGTCCTTCATCCCGAAGAGCTTCCTGGCGTCGGCCTGGCTGAGGTTCCTCGTCCACGACAGGATGCTCGCCGGCGCCGTCTTCGCCGAGTAGGGGTCATCCACGTGCCTGAGGTAGGACATCGACCTCCCCCAGACATCGACGCTGTTGGCGGTGCCGCGATAGGTGGTGCTGCCGACCTTGTAGCTGCCCGAGGCGGCGAAGTAGACGGCCTCGGCGAACCCCCCGCTCGGGTTACGCAGGACGTCGACTTCGCTGCCGCCCGACGCCGTCGACCTGACAGTCGCGTTCACCGCCGCGATCCACGGCTTGTTGTCGTCACCGTCGGACTTGCTCGCGCCGACGAAGTTCTGGCTCCGGGTGTCGTCGAAGATGTGACAGTCGCAGGCGGGGGCCACAGGCTTCTGCCCGCTTTCGGCGGCGGCTGTCGTCAGGGCATACGTCCGCGCCGCGATGACCTGCGCCTTGAGCGCCTCCAGCCCACGATTGGCCGAGGTTCCCCAGGACGACGGCATCTCGTCGACGCCGTACAGGTACTCGGTGTTGAGGATCAACTCGTTGACCACGTTGAGCGCGCCGCCGATCGCGGTCGCCTGCAGGTCGCCGTAGCGGTACCTGACGTCCTTGCTCGCCGCGCCGCGTGCCCCGGCCACGCCGACTGTCGCCTTGTCGTCCCAGTCGAACCTGAGCCTCGGCGCCGTGACCGACGTGCCGCCGCCGGTCGCCCTGACCTGGCCGCCGCTGACGGCGACCGTCACCGGGCTACCGCTCGGCAGCGTCGCGAGCGCCGCGTGCGTGTCCCCGTTGGTGATGGTGAACCCGCCACCGCTGATGCTCAGCGTGGTCGCGGTCTTCCTGTCGTTCGGAGGGCCGAACACCTGGACCTTGATCTTGCCGGTTGTTCCCGTCGGGGTCGCCGTCGCGCCCGGATTGTTGGCACGGCCCGGGACGGCTCCGACGTAGTAGTACCGCAGGATGTCGGCCGCCTTCTTCCCGTCCCTGGCGAGGGCGTACGCACCGTACTGCGAGAGCCCCACACCGTGCCCCGAGCCCGAACCGCCGATCGCGAAGGTGGCGGGGATGAAGCGCACGGTGAACGAACCGCCGGTCTTCTTCCCGGTCACCTTCAGCCGATAGGTGCGCTCCATCACCCCGTGCTTGACCTTGAGTGTGGCCTTGCCCTTCTTGAGGGTCACCTTCTTCTCGGTGACCCACTTACTGCCCTTCTTGTACTGCAGCAGGACAGTCGCCTTGGAGACCGCCTTGCCGCTCTTCTTGAACGTGACGGAGATCGTGCAGTACTTGTCGGTGGTCACTGTGCCGCAGGACTTGGCGGTCAGCGAGTAGCTGGCGGCCATGGCCTCGGGCGCCGACACCAGCCCGAGGGTCGCGACCAGGGCGACGA
>JAEWIK010000257.1 GCA_023387135.1 Actinomycetes bacterium
GCGGCTGCCCGCTCATGTTCGATCCGACGGCCGACGGCGCCCACAAGTTCATGTGCGGGCTCTTCAAGCTCTTCGGCAGGGTCCCGCGCCAGGTCGCCTGACCCGGCGGCGTCAGGCGGTCAGCGACGCGCCTTGGCCTGCCGGCGCCACTTGGTGAGCACCCGCTCGGTGTAGCCGTTGGGCTCGGTGCGTCCCTTGAACACGAGTTCGAGCGCGGCCTGGAACGACTCGCTGCCGTCGAGGTCGTCGGCCATCGGACGGTAGCCCGGCTCGCGCGCGTTCTGGGTGTCGACGAAGGCCGCCATCTCCGCGAAGGTGTTCCGCACGCGATCGGCGTCGACGATCCCGTGGTGCAGCCAGTTCGCGATGTGCTGGCTGGAGATCCGCAGCGTCGCCCTGTCCTCCATGAGACCCACGCCTTCGAGGTCCGGAACCGTCGAGCAGCCGACGCCCAGGCCGACCCAGCGCACCACGTAGCCAAGGATCGACTGGGCGTTGGTGCGCAGCTCGTGGTCGATCTCCTCCTGCGTCAGCTCACCCTGAAGGACCGGCACGTGCAGCAGCAACTGCCTGTCGGTCCGCCGGCCGGTGAGGTCACGCTGCCGCTCGGCCACGTCCACCCGCAGGTAGTGCAGGGCGTGCAGCGTCGCGGCGGTCGGCGACGGCACCCACGCGCAGTTGGCGCCGGCCTCGGGATGCACCTGCTTCTGGGCGAGCATGTCGGCCATGGCCGCGGGCTTGGCCCACATGCCCTTGCCGACCTGCGCCTGTCCGGTGAACCCGGCCGCGAGGGCGACATCGACGTTGTAGTCCTCGTACGTGGTCATCCAGGTGGAGCTCCGCATCGCGTTCTTGCGGATCATCGGCCCGGCGAGGAAGTCGGTGTGGATCTCGTCGCCGGTCCTGTCCAGGAAGCCCGTGTTGATGAAGATCACCCTGTCGCTGGCCGCGGAGACACAGGCGCCCAGGTTCAGCGAGGTGCGCTTCTCCTCGTCCATGATGCCGATCTTGACGGTGGTCGCCGGCAGGCCGAGTGCCGCTTCGATGGCGGCGAGGATCTCGACGGTCAGCGCCACCTCCTCCGGGCCGTGCTGCTTCGGCTTCACCAGGTACACGCTGCCGGTCCGCGAGTTGCCGTAGCCCGCCAGGTCCTCCAGGGCGTACAGGGCGGCGGTCACGCAGACGAGCGCGTCCAGGATGCCCTCGGGCACCGCCTCTCCCCCGACCAGCACGGCATCGGTGAACATGTGGTGCCCCACCGTCCGGACGAGCAGCAGCGACCGTCCCGGAAGGACGAGCTCGCTCTCGTCGGACATGATGTAGGCCCGGTCCCCGTTCACCGAGCGGTGGACCGTGCTGCCGCCCTTCTCGAAGTCGGCGACCAGGGCGCCCGTCATCAGGCCGAGCCAGGTGCGGTAGGCGGCGGCCTTGTCCTCGCCGTCGACCGTGGCGACCGAGTCCTCCAGGTCGACGATCGTCGTCACCGCCGCCTCGACGATGACGTCTGCGACGCCCGCGTGGTGCGACCTGCCGACGGGGTGGTCGCGGTCCAGGAACAGCTCCACGTGCAGCCCGTGCCTGACGAGCAGGATCGCGTGCCCGTTCGACGCCTCGAACTGCATGGGGTCCGCCAGTTCGACCCGGCCCGCCGGCGTCAGCGCCACCAGGGAGCCGGCCTCAACGTCATAGGACGTCACCTCCGCGTGGCTCGCCCCGTCCAGCGGGAAGAACTCGTCGAGCAGGGCATCTGTCGCGGCGATCACCTGGGCGCCGCGACGCTCGTCGTAACCCCGCGCCAGCTCGTGGTCGAGCCGCAGCACGTCGGTGCCGTACAGCGCGTCGAAGAGCGAGCCCCAGCGGGCGTTGGCGGCGTTGAGCGCATACCGCGGGACGGTGGCCGGGACCACGAGCTGCGGGCCGGCGATCATGGAGATCTCGGCGTCCACGCCCTGCACGGCGACGGCAGGCTCGGCCACCGGCTGCAGGTAGCCGATGCTGGCCAGGAACTGCTCGTAATCGGCGGGGTCGGACGCGCCGCGCTCGTCATGCCAGGCGTCGACGGCGGCCTGCAACTCATCGCGCCGGGCGAGCAGCGTGCGGATCCGCGGAGTGAACCTCTCGTGCAGGTCGGCAAGGATCGCCCAGAAGGCCGACTCGGACAGGTCGAGCCCCGCCAGGAGCTCGCCGGCCACGAAGCCGCGCAGGTGGTCGTCGACTGCGATGGTGTCAGATGCCATGGGGGTCCCCTCAGTTCAACGTCACGAACATCGTCGTTCGGATCGTCCACCCGACGCGGAGCCTATCTGCCTTTCCGCTTCTCACGGGCACGAACCTCGACATTCACAGGGGTACCCGAAAAGCCGAAGTCCTCCCGCAGGCGCCGCTCGATGAACCTCACGTACTGCGGGTCGAGGTCGCCGGTCGTGAAGATGGCGAACGTCGGCGGGCAGTTGTGCGCCTGGGTTCCGAACAGGATGCGTGGCTGCTTCCCGCCGCGGACGGGGTGCGGGTGCGCGGCGGTGAGCCGCCCGAGGAACGCGTTGAGCTTCCCCGTGGACACCCGGGTCTCCCAGCCCTCCAGCGCCTCCTCGATCGCCTTGCTCAACCTGTCGACATTGCGTCCGGTCAACGCCGACACGTTCACGCTCGGCGCCCAGCCGAAGGCGCGAATGTCCTGCTCGATCTCGCGGTTGAGGTAGCGACGGCGTTCCTCGTCGGTGAGGTCCCACTTGTTGTAGGCGATGACGAGCGCCCGTCCTGCCTCCTCGACCATGCTGAGGACGCGCAGGTCCTGGTCCGAGATCGTCTCGGCCGCGTCCAGCACCACCACGCACACCTCGGCACGCTCGATGGCGCCCTGAGTGCGCAGGGAGGCGTAGTACTCGTGCCCCGACGCCTCGCGGACGCGCTTGCGCAGCCCGGCTGTGTCGATGAACCTGTAGACCACTCCCCCGACCTCGACGAGCTCGTCGACGGGGTCGACAGTCGTGCCGGCGACGTTGTCGACGACGGCCCGCTGGGCGCCGACGAGCTTGTTGAGCAGGGACGACTTGCCGACGTTGGGACGGCCGATCAGCGCCACCCGGCGCGGTCCGCCCACCTCTTCCTCGGCGGCTCTCGGCGCTTCGGGCAGGACGGCGAGGATCGCGTCGAGCAGGTCGCCGGTGCCACGGCCGTGCATCGCGGAGACCGGGAAGGGCTCGCCCAGCCCGAGGTTCCACATCGCCGCGGCGTCGGCCTCCTGCCTGGCGTCGTCGACCTTGTTGGCCGCCAGCACGACGGGCTTGCGGCTGCGTCGCAGGATCCTCACGACCGCCTCGTCGACGTCCTGGATGCCGACGGTCGCGTCCACGACGAACAGCACGGCGTCGGCGGCGGCGATGGCGAGTTCGGCCTGCTCGGCGATCTGGGCGGCCATCCCGACGGCGTCGGGTGCCCAGCCGCCGGTGTCGACGATGACGAACTCGCGCCCGTTCCAGTCCGCGTCGTACGAGACGCGGTCGCGGGTCACGCCGGGCAGGTCCTGCACGACCGCTTCGCGCCTGCCGAGGATGCGGTTGACCAGCATCGACTTGCCGACGTTGGGCCGTCCGACGACGGCGAGGACGGGACGGACCTGCTCGCCGCCGGTTGCTTCCACGAGGTCGCTCATGCCTGCTCCGCCAGCGCGACGATCGCGTCGATAGTCTCCTGAAAGGTCAGATACGTCCCGTCGAGGTGGATGACGCCGTCGGCGGCGGTGGTGAAGTCCACCAGTCTGGAGTCGTCGCGGTCGCGTCGCAGCACCTGGTCGGCCAGGGTCGCCGAGTCGACAGCCCCGCCGAGGTCGAGGTTCCGGCGCGCCATGCGGACCTCGGGGTCCGCGGTCAGCAGCACGCGGACGTCGGCGTCGGGCGCCACGACCGTGGTGATGTCGCGACCCTCGGCGACGATGCCGTCCGGTGCTGCGTCGATGATGGCCCGCTGCCGGGCCA
>JAEWIK010000304.1 GCA_023387135.1 Actinomycetes bacterium
GTGTGGGGGGTGTGAGTGCCGGGGGACGAGTGGAGTCTTCCGGTGGTTGCGTCACGAGCCGTCGGCCTCCGGCTGAGCGTCCCGCTCCTCGTGGTGGACCGGCTGGTCGGCGGGAGCCGTCCGCGCCGTCCCGGCGACCGAGGCCGACAACGCCTCGAGCTGGTCGACGACCGCCTGGCGGCGCATGGTCAGGGTCTTGATCTCGCGCTGCAGGGTCTCCACCTGCCCGGACGCCGCCTCGTTGGCCTCGAAGATGATCCGCGCCGCCTCATGACGCGCAGCCTCTATCACGCGTTCAGCCTCCTGCTGCCCCGCCCCGACTATTCCTGCCGCTTCGGCGCGTGCCGCCTCACGTCGCTGGTCGGCGGTGACGGCGTCGGCGTCCATTCGAGCACGATACTCGCCTGCCTGCTGCTGCGCGACGGCAACCATCGTGTCGATCTCGGAGCGTGCCCTGTCGCGTGCCGCGGCGGTCTCGGCGAGCGCCTCCGCTCGTGCGCGAGCCAGCTCGGCGGACTGCTCGGCCGCCCTCGTCTCGGCCTCGGTCGTGAGCCGGGCTGCCTCCGCCGACGCCGCCTCGATCATGGCCTGGGCCTGCAGGCGTGCCTGCTCGACCTGCGCGGCCGCGTCGTGCTGGGCTGCTGCGCGCAGGGCGGCGATCTCCGCCTTCGCGGCGTCCAGTTCGGCGGCGGTCTGCTCGCCCAGGCGCTGTCGCAGCAGGTCGAGATCGGCAGACGAGGCGGCGCCGGCGACGTCGAGGTCGTGGTGGGCCTCGTGGGTGAGCCGAGTCCTCTCGGCGGCGGACTCGGCGCGGATCCTGTCGGCCTCGGCCCGCGCCGCCTGGACGATCTCGGCGGCCTGGGCCTCGGCGGCGGTCAGCAGGGTGCGGGTGTGCGATCCGAGCCGTGCGTAGTCGGTGTGATCGGCGACGGCATTCGCGGCGGCCAGCCTGTAGTGGGCCTCGCGCAACTCGTCCAGGGCCCTGGCGAGCTTCGCCTCGACCTCCTTGACGTACGCGTCGACCGACCCGCGATCGTAACCCCGGATGGCATGCGGGAAGTTGCCCGCTGCCGTGGCGGTCTCCTCGAACAGATCGAGACCTGCTTCCTCGTCAAGAGGGTAGGACACGATCGATCCTTTCTCACCGGTGGGGGGTGGCGCCAGGTCGGCGAGCGCCCCTGACGCCCTCATGCTACCCGCCCACGGTGAGGCTGAATCAGTCGGCAGCAGGCTCCACGAGTTCGAGCAGGATGCCGCCGACGTCCTTCGGGTGAGCGAAGTTGATCCGCGAGCCGGCGGTGCCGCGACGCGGTGCGTCGTAGAGCAGGCGAACGCCGCGCTCACGCAGGGTCTCGCTGACCTTGTCGAGGTCCGCGACGCGGTAAGCGACCTGCTGGATGCCGCCCTTGCCGCCGTTGCGCTCGATCCACTTGGCGATCGTGCTCTCGGGGTTCAGGGGGGCCAGCAACTGGACCTGCGCGTTCTCGGCGAGCTGGTCGCCGGTGCCGATCATCGCCTCTTCGACGCCCTGTTCCTCGTTGAATTCGCGGTGCAGGACGCGCCAACCGAGCACCTCGGTGTGGAACTTGATGGCGTCGTCGAGGTTCAGCACGGCGTAGCCGACGTGGTCGATGCAGATGAAGAGATCGTTATTGCTCATGGGTCCAGCCTTCCATATCGTGGACCCCCGCGTTGCCGGTTAGGGCTACGTGAGCACGGCATTCACCACTTCTCGCGCCTGCTGCTGGACCTCGGACAGATGATCAGGACCCTTCAGCGATTCGGCGTAGATCTTGTAGACGTTCTCGGTCCCCGACGGGCGTGCGGCGAACCACGCCGACTCGGTGACCACCTTCAGGCCGCCGATCGCCGCACCGTTGCCCGGCGCGTTCGTGAGGGTCGCGGTGATGGGCTCGCCGGCGAGTTCGGTCGCCGTGACGTCGCTGGGGGAGAGGCGCGCGAGCTTCGCCTTCTGCTCGCGGGTGGCGGGGGCGTCCACCCTGGCGTAGCTCGATGCGCCGTGCCTGGCCTCGAGCTCGGCGTAGAGCTCGCTGGGCGACTTGCCGGTGACCGCCTTGATCTCGGACGCGAGCAGCGCCAGCAGGATGCCGTCCTTGTCGGTCGTCCACGTCGCGCCGTCGCGGGCGAGGAACGACGCTCCCGCCGACTCCTCGCCGCCGAAGCCGAGCGCTCCGCTCATGAGACCCGGCACGAACCACTTGAACCCGACCGGCACCTCGACGAGCTTCCTGCCGAGCTCGGCGGCGACCTTGTCGATCAGCGAGGAGGAGACCAGCGTCTTGCCGACGCCGGCGTCGTGGCGCCACCCCGGACGGTGTCCGAACAGGTACTCGATGGCGACGGCGAGGTAGGCGTTCGGGTTCATCAGCCCGGCGTCGGGGGTGACGATGCCGTGCCTGTCGGAGTCTGCATCGTTGCCGGTGGAGATGTCGTAGGCGTCCCGGTTCTTGATGAGGCTCGCCATCGCGTACTGCGACGAGCAGTCCATCCTGATCTTGCCGTCCCAGTCGAGCGTCATGAAGCGCCAGGTGGGGTCGACTGTCGGGTTGATCACCGTGAGGTCGAGCCCGAGCCGTTCCCCGATGTACTGCCAGTACTGGACCGACGCGCCGCCCAGCGGGTCGGCACCGATGTGGACCCCCGCCGACGCGATGGCGTCCAGGTCGAGCGCGTTGCGCAGGTCCTCGCAGTACGCGGTCAGGTAGTCGACGCGGGTCACGTCGTGCCGGGCACGTTCGTACGCGACCCGCGCGATCGAGCCGGGATCGCGCAGCAGGTCGTTGGCCCGCCCGGCGATCCACCCCGTCGCGTCGGTGTCGGCGGGGCCGCCGTGCGGCGGGTTGTACTTGAAGCCGCCGTCGCGCGGCGGGTTGTGCGAGGGAGTGACGACGATGCCGTCGGCGCGCGGTCCTGCGTGGTCGCGGTTGTAGACGATGATCGCCCGGGAGACGGACGGCGTCGGGGTGAAGTCCTCGTCGCGCTCGGCCCGCACGTCGACGTCGTGCGCGCGCAGCACCTCGATGGCGGTGCGCCAGGCGGGGCCGGAGAGGGCGTGGGTGTCCTTGCCGATGTAGAGCGGTCCCGTCACTCCCTGTGAGGCCCTGTACTCCACGATCGCCTGCGTCGTCGCGGCGATGTGGGAGTCGTTGAAGGCGGTGTCCAGGCTCGACCCGCGGTGGCCCGAGGTGCCGAAGACCACCTGCTGGTCGGGATTGTCGGGGTCGGGCACCAGGTCGTAGTAGGCGGCGACCAGCTTGTCGACATCGATCAGGTCCTCAGGCAGTGCTACCTGCCCGGCGCGTTCATGAGCCATGGCGTCCATCTTGCCGCGTCCCTGCGGGACAAGGCGAGGGTCGCAGCCGATCGCTGGGGACGCCGGACCGGGCCGGGGGGCGGCGTCCGGGGTGGTGGCGCTCTCGGACGTCGGCTCGTCGGACTCCATTTCGGCGGAGGTGACACAATGCTCGGGTGACACCCGCCGCCTTCAATCCCTCCCGAGCCATGGACCTCTCAGGCATCGCCGCCCAGGCGAAGGCGGTCCCGCCGCCGCCAGGTGCCAGCTACGTCCTCGAGATCGACGAGCGCTCCTTCGACGCCACGATGCAGCTCTCCGTGAAGCACCCCGTGGTGCTCGAGCTGTACTCGCCGAGGGCGAACGCGCAGGCGCTCTCGGACGACCTCGCCGAGCTCGCCAACGCTGCCGCCGGCAAGTACCTGCTGGCGAGGGTGAACGTCGACGCGTCCCCGCAGATAGCCCAGGCCTTCGGCGTCCAGGCGGTGCCGACGGTGCTCGGCGTCGTGGGCGGCCAGCTCGCCCCGCTCTTCCAGGGCACCCGTCCCAAGGCGGAGATCGAGGCCATCCTCGGACAGCTCCTGCAGGCGGCAGCCGGCGCGGGCGTCGTCGGACGCGCCGACCCTGCCAGCGTGGACGAGAACGCGGGACCCGACCCGCGGTTCGCGGACGCCGACGCGGCGCTGGAGAAGGGCGACTTCGCCCAGGCCGTGGCCGAGTTCGACAAGATCCTCGCCCAGACCCCCAACGACCCCGAGGCCAAGGCAGGACGCGCCCAGGCCTCCCTGCTGGTGCGGCTCGGAGCCCTCGACCCGGCGTCGGTGCTCGCCAGGGCCGCCGAGGCGCCCGAGGACGTCGACGTGCAGTCCGCGGCGGCCGACATCGAACTGGCGGGCGGAAACCCCGCCGCCGCCTTCGAGCGGCTCATCGGGGCCATCAGGCTGGCCACAGGGCAGGACAAGGAGCGGCTGCGGCTGCGCGTGCTCGAGCTGTTCGAGACTGTCGGCCAGTCAGACCCGGCGGTGCTCAAGGCCAGGCGCGACCTGATGAGCGCCCTGTTCTAACCCGCGCCGCGGGCCCGCGTCCGCCGCGTCCACCGGCGTGCCCTGTTGCGGGGCGCGCGAGTTGGTTACCGTGGCGGCATGCCGATTCCTCCGCTGACGCTTGCCGAAGTCGAGAGCATTGACGCGTGGTGGCGCGCCTGCAACTACCTCACGGTGGGCCAGATCTACCTGCAGGACAACGCGCTGTTGTCGCGTCCGTTGGAAGCCGACGACATCAAGCCGAGGCTGCTGGGCCACTGGGGCACCAGCGCCGGGCTGGGCTTCATCTACGCCCACCTGAACCGCCTCATCAAGCGGACGGGACAGGACTGGCTCTACATCGCCGGTCCCGGCCACGGCGGCCCGGCGCTCGTCGCCGCGGGCTGGCTGGAGGGCACCTACAGCGAGGTCTACCCGGACGTGACCCAGGACGCCCCCGGGATGCACAGGCTCTTCAGGCAGTTCTCCGCCCCGGGCGGCATCCCCTCCCACGCGTCGGTGACGACCCCCGGCTCGATCCACGAGGGCGGCGAGCTCGGCTACTCGTTGTCGCACGCCTTCGGCGCCGCGTTCGACAACCCCGACCTGCTGGTCGCCGCGATAGTCGGTGACGGCGAGGCCGAGACGGGCCCGCTGGAGGGCGGCTGGAAGGGGATCTCCTTCCTCAACCCGCGCCGCGACGGCGCCGTGCTGCCGATCCTGCACCTCAACGGCGCCAAGATCGCCAGCCCGGCGGTGCTGGCCCGCAAGGACCCCGAGGACGTCGAACAGCTCTTCACCGGCCACGGCTACGAGGTGGTCTGGGAGGAGGGCGACGACCTGCCGAGGATGCACGAACGCTTCGCCGCCGCGCTCACCTACTGCGTCGAGCGGATCGGCGAGATCCAGGCAGAGGCGCGCGAGGGCGACGAGTGGACGGGTCCCGTCCCGCGCTGGCCCATGATCATCCTGCGCACGCCGAAGGGCTGGACCGGGCCGAAGGAGGTCGACGGCGAGGTCGTCGAGGGCACCTGGCGCGCGCACCAGGTGCCGCTCGCCGCCGTGAAGGAGAACGACTCCCACAGGGCGATGCTCGAGGAGTGGATGCGCTCCTACACCATCGACGAGCTCTTCACCGACGACGGCAGGCCGACCCAGCTG
The DNA here is from genome assembly GCA_023387135.1 of Actinomycetes bacterium. GTDB lineage: Bacteria > Actinomycetota > Actinomycetes > Propionibacteriales > Propionibacteriaceae > Propionicimonas. Next base: position 5,497 of record JAEWIK010000304.1, read on the forward strand.
GTGGCGTCCAACAACCCCGCCGGCGACAAGCGGATGAGCGCCAGCCCGTACGCCAACGGCGGCAGGCTCACCAGGGACCTCTACCTGCCGGACTTCCGGCGTTACGGCGTCGAGGTGACTCCGGAGACCCGGGCCACCACCAAGCTCGAATCGACGCGCAAGCTCGGCGAGTACCTGCGCGACGTCTACTCCCGCAACCCCAAGACCTTCAGGCTGTTCTGTCCGGACGAGACCAACTCCAACCGTCTCGGCTCGGTCTTCGAGGTGTCGGACAGGGCGTTCATGGAACGCACCGACCTGTTCGACGTCAAGCTCGGCCCCGACGGCAGGGTCATGGAGGTGCTGAGCGAGCACAACTGCCACGGCTGGATGGACGGCTACACCCTCACGGGTCGCCACGGCATGTTCGCCACCTACGAAGCGTTCGCCATGGTCGCGGCGTCCATGACCATGCAGCAGGCGAAGTGGCTGGAGGAGGCCGACCACCTGCCGTGGCGCGCGCCGGTGCCCAGCACGAACATCCTGTTGAGCTCGACCTGCTGGCGCAATGATCACAACGGGTTCTCGCACCAGTCACCCATGCTGCTCCAGGTGGTCCTGAACCAGCGGGGGACGGTGAGCAGGATCTACCTGCCGCCGGACGCGAACTGCCTCGTCGAGGTAGCCGACCACTGCTTCCGGTCGCGCGACTACGTCAACCTGATCGTGCAGGACAAGCAGCCCCAGCCGCAGTGGCTGTCGATGGACGAAGCAGTCGAGCACTGCACGCGTGGCTACGGCATCTGGGAGTGGGCGGGGACCGACGGGCTGGGCACCGACAGGCCCGACATCGTGCTCGCCTGCGCGGGCGACGTCGTGACGATGGAGGCCGTCGCCGCCGCGGAACTGCTCAAGCAGCGGCTGCCCGAGTTCAAGGTGAGGGTGGTCAACGTCGTCGACCTCATGACGCTCTACCGCCCGAAGGATCATCCCCACGGCATGAGCGAGGCCGAGTTCGCTGCCACCTTCACCGACGACGTGGACGTGGTGTTCGCCTTCCACGGCTTCCCGGGCGCCATCCACCAGTTGGTGCACGGCCGTCCCGACGCCGACAGGTTCCGCGCCCGCGGCTTCATCGAGGAGGGCACCACCACGACGCCCTTCGACATGGTCGTGCGCAACCGGGTCGACCGCTACCACCTGGTGCTCGACTGCCTGAACAACGCCGCGGCCACCCCGGAGGGAGCGGCCGACCTGCGCGCCTACTGCGAGTCGCAACTGGCCCGCCACGACGCCTGGATCGTCGAGCACCTCGAAGACATGCCCGAGGTGAAGG
>JAEWIK010000356.1 GCA_023387135.1 Actinomycetes bacterium
GACCACCACAGGACGCCCTTCTCGAAGCCCGCGTAGAGACCGTCGGCGACCTTCTGCTCGGTCGAGTTGAAGACGCCCAGCGCGGTTCCCTTCGAGCCGCCGAGAGCCTGCCAGCGCTTGTAGTTCGCGGTGTCGGGGGCCAGGCCGCCGGCGATCTCCATGAGGGTCTCGCGCAGGCCGAGCGCCGACTTGAACGAGGCGCCGCTCACCGTCTGGCTGCCGGAGGCGCCGGTGAGGGTCACGGACGTCACCCTGCCGCCGAACCTGCCCTTGCCGTCCCGGCTCACCGTGAGGGACTTGAAGGTGCCGATCTTCGGGTACTTCTTCTGCAGGGTCGAGACCTTCACCGAGGTCGCGTACACCTGGTTGGCGGCGAGGTCGTACGGGTCGGCCTTCGCCGTGATGTAGTCGTTGGTGCCGGCCACCGAGTAACCGCCGTTGGACGAGGAGAACTCCGTCCAGGCGTACTGGCCCTTGTAGGTGAGCACCCTGTCGGTCGTGGCGTTGACCGCCGCCGTGCTGGCCTTGTACTCGGTCATCGTGCCCTTGTACACCTGGCACGCAGTGGTGTTGCAGATGTCATAGGGCTGCGCGCCCTTGAGGTTGGCCTTGTAGCGGGCCGCGTAGGTGCGCGCCGCGACGGCCTGCGACTTCAGCGCCTCGGACGACCACGACGCAGGCATCTCCGACGGCACCACCGAGCGCAGGTACCACTCCATGCCGACGGTGTTCACAGTGATGGCACCGGTGCCCTTGAAGGCGAGCGCGACGGTGCCGCGGTAGGTCCGGTTGCCGGAGGCGAGGTAGACCTTCACCTTGCCCGCCTTGGGGTTCTCGAACGACCACAGGCGCTTGGCGTCCAGCGTGAACTTCGAGTTGCTGTACTTCTTGTACTTCCCCTTGGCGTCGCGGTAGTAGAGCAGGCGCTTGTCGCCCGACCTGCTGATGCGCCACTTGGTGTAGTTCTTGCCCGTCGGCAGCGTGAACTTGTGGCCCTTGTCGTCCTTGATGAGCAGGCCCGTCGCCGGGTAGACGTGAAGCTTCTTGTCGGTGTCGGCGGTGATCCACACGCGCAGCTTGTTGCCCGCCGGCAGCTTCTCCAGCTTCGTGCCCGGGTAGTAGAAGGCGAGGATCTTGTCGTAGGACAGCCCCTGCTTGGCTGCCTGCTGCGCGCCGTACTGCGACATGCCGCGGCCGTGGCCCCAGCCCGCCGCGGTGATGGTCACCGTCGAATTCGTCGCGGTGATGGTCTCTGTCGCTGCGACGGCGGAGGGTGCCGTCGCTACCGCGGCGCCGGCCATGAGCGCGGCCGTCGCGGTTGCGACAAGGCAGCGCCCGGGGTGTGGGCGTGCCGAGGTAGGCGTCGTGGCCATAGTGCTTCCCCTTACTGTGGACGACTCCCACAGCATCGCCGGGACTACGGGGAATTCTCCAGTCTCAGGCTGCTTTCAGGTTCCAAGTCGAAGGTGGGGGTTGAGCCTTGACCAGCATGCGGGAGATGCCGCCCACCTGTTGACACCGGCGGGTGCGCCCCCGGTACCTTTGTCCCGTGCGTCAGTTCATGCTCGTAGTTCAAAGGCGTGTCGCCTGAGCGAAAGCTCATCCGACACGCTCCCTCGTCTGCCCATGGCAGCGGGGGTTTTTTCATGAATGGACCAGATCAGTCAGGCGAGGAAAGGTAAGTCGAGATGACTCAGGTCGAAACACCTGTGATGCGGACGGGAGCCCAGGCTCTCGTCGAATCCCTGGAGCGCGTCGGTGTAGAAGTCATCTTCGGCATCCCCGGCGGCGCCATCCTGCCGGCCTACGACCCGCTGTTCGACTCCAGCATCAGGCACATCCTGGTGCGCCACGAGCAGGGCGCCGGCCACGCCGCCGAGGGGTACGCGCTGGTGACGGGCAAGGTCGGGGTCTGCATGGCCACGTCCGGCCCGGGCGCGACCAACCTCGTCACGGCGATCGCCGACGCCTACATGGACTCGGTCCCGATCGTCGCCATCACCGGCCAGGTCGCCTCGGGGTCCATCGGTACCGACGCCTTCCAGGAGGCCGACATCCGTGGCATCACGTTCCCCGTCACCAAGCACAGCTTCCTGGTGACCGACGCCGCCGACATCCCGCACGCCATCGCGGCGGCGTTCCACATCGCCGCGACCGGCCGTCCGGGACCCGTCCTCGTCGACATCGCCAAGGACGCGATGACGACGACGGTGCCGTTCGTCTGGCCCGACGCGGTCGACCTGCCGGGCTACCGTCCGACCACCAAGCCGCATTCCAAGCAACTGCGGGAGGCGGCGAAGCTGATCGCCGAGGCGCAGCGTCCCGTGCTCTACGTGGGCGGCGGCGTCATCAAGGCGCGGGCGGCCGCGCAGCTCGCCGAACTTGTCGAGATCACGAAGATCCCCGTCGTCACCACCCTGATGGCGAGGGGAGCGTTGCCCGACAGCCACGAGCTGCACATGGGCATGCCCGGCATGCACGGCAGCGTGAGCGCGGTGGGCGCCCTGCAGCGGTCCGACCTGCTCATCACGCTGGGCGCGCGCTTCGACGACAGGGTCACCGGCAAGCTGAACACCTTCGCCCCGGAGGCGAAGGTCATCCACGCCGACATCGACCCCGCCGAGATCTCGAAGAACCGGGTGGCCGACGTCCCGATCGTGGGAGACCTGGCGATCGTCATCCACGAGCTGAACGGCCTGCTGCGCGACAGCGACCTGCCCGACTACACGCCGTGGGTGCGCTACCTGACCTCGCTCAAGACCAAGTACAACCCGGACCTGGCACCGATGGAGGAGGGGCTGCTCAGCCCCGAGTACGTCATCAAGCGGCTGGGCGAACTCGTCGGGCCCGAGGCCTACTACGCCGCGGGGGTGGGGCAGCACCAGATGTGGGCCTCCCGCCTGCTGCCCCACGAACTGCCGGGCCACTGGCTGAACTCGGGCGGCGCCGGGACGATGGGCTACTGCGTGCCCGCGGCGATGGGCGCCCAGGTCGGGCAGCCCGACGCCGTCGTCTGGGGCATCGACGGTGACGGCTGCTTCCAGATGCCCAACCAGGAACTCGTCACCTGCGCGCTGGAGGGCATCCCGATCAAGATCGCCGTGATGAACAACCAGAGCCTCGGCATGGTGCGGCAGTGGCAGACCCTGTTCTACGGGGAGCGCTACTCCAACACCGACCTGAAGTCGCTGCGGGTGCCCGACTTCCCGAAGCTCGCGGAGGCGATGGGCGCGGTCGGCCTGCGTGCCGAGACGCCGGAGGACGTCGACAGGGTGATCGCCGAGGCGATGGCGGTCACCGACCGTCCTGTCGTCGTGGAGTTCGTCGTCCACAAGGACGCCATGGTGTTCCCGATGGTGGCCGCCGGCACGAGCAACGACGACATCAAGATCGCCAGGGACCTGGCTCCCGCCTGGGAAGAGGAGGAACTGTGAACATCCACACCCTGAGCGTGCTGGTCGAGAACAAGCCCGGCGTCCTGGCACGCATCGCAGGCCTCTTCGCGCGGCGCGGCTACAACATCGAGTCGCTCGCCGTCGGCCCGACCGAGCGTCCCGAGCTCTCCCGCATCACCCTGCAGGTCGGCGTGACCAGCCCGCAGGTCCTCGAGCAGATCGTCAAGCAACTCAACAAGCTCGTCGAGGTGCTCAAGATCGTCGAGCTCGAGGAGGCGGCAGTCAGGCGCGAACTCGTCCTCATCAAGGTGCGGGCGGATCCCGCCAGCAGGGCGCAGATCATCGACATCGTGCAGCTCTTCCGCGGCAAGACCGTCGACGTGCAGCAGGACTCGATGACCATCGAGGCGACAGGCTCCCCTGACAAGCTCGAGGCGCTGCTCGAGATGCTCAAGCCGTACGGCGTCCGCGAACTCGTCCAGTCGGGCCTGGTCGCTCTCGACCGCGGCAGCAGGTCCCTCACCGAGCGTGCGAAGATCGACAAGACACGCGTTTCCAGCCTCACCAACTAAGCCTCACCAACGAAGAAGGACTGACTTATGGCAGAGATGTTCTACGACGCCGACGCTGACCTGAGCGTCATCCAGGGCCGGCAGGTGGCTGTCATCGGCTACGGCAGCCAGGGTCACGCCCACGCCTTGTCGCTGCGCGATTCCGGGGTCGACGTCCGCGTCGGCCTGCGGCCGGGGAGCAAGAGCTGGGCCAAGGCCGAGGCCGAGGGCCTGCGCGTCGTCGACGTCGCCCAGGCGGTCGAGGAGGCCGACCTGATCATGATCCTCGCACCCGACCAGTACCAGCGGCACATCTACGCCGAGTCGATCGAGCCGAACCTCGTCCCCGGCGACGCGCTCTTCTTCGCCCACGGCTTCAACATCCGCTTCGGCTACATCAAGCCCCCGGCCGGCGTCGACGTGTGCATGGTCGCTCCGAAGGGCCCCGGCCACCTCGTCCGCCGCGAGTACGCCGAGGGCCGTGGCGTCCCGGTGATCGTCGCCGTCGAGAAGGACGAGTCCGGCAACGCCTGGCAGTTGGCGCTGAGCTACGCCAAGGCGATCGGCGGCCTGCGCGCCGGCGGCATCAAGACCACCTTCACCGAGGAGACCGAGACCGACCTGTTCGGTGAGCAGGCAGTGCTCTGCGGCGGCATGTCGAAGCTCGTCCAGACGGGCTTCGAGGTGCTGACCGAGGCCGGCTACCAGCCCGAGGTCGCCTACTTCGAGTGCCTTCACGAGCTCAAGCTGATCGTCGACCTGATGTACGAGGGCGGCATCGCCAAGCAGCGCTGGTCGGTCTCGGACACCGCCGAGTACGGCGACTACGTGTCCGGCCCGCGGGTGGTCGACGCGTCGGTCAAGGAGCACATGAAGGAGGTGCTGGCCGACATCCAGTCGGGCGCTTTCGCGAAGCGGTTCATCGACGACCAGGACGCCGGTGCCGTCGAGTTCAAGGCGCTGCGCGAGCAGGCCGAGAAACACCCGATCGAGGCCGTCGGACGCGAGCTGCGTGGGCTCATGTCGTGGGTGAAGTCGCACGACGACGACTACGTCGAGGGCACCGCGGCACGCTGAGGAGGAGGTCCACTAGGCTCCTGCCATGGCACAGCCCCCGCAGGAACCGACGTGGCCCACGTACTCCGCGGACGCGGAGTCCAGGGTTCCTGACTCACCTTCCGCAGAGCCCGGCGAGCCTGCCGCCGCGCTGCCGATCCCGGCGGCGCCACAGTATCCGGTGGCGGGAGCGCCGGGTTCTGCCGCGCTCCCGTCCCGTCCTGGCTACAGCCCGCAGGACCCGCTGCTGCTGGCCGCCGGCGGCGGCACGGTCCGCAAGGAGGGCACCTGGACGGTCCCGCCCTACCTGCGCGTGCACGGCGATCTCGGCTCGGTGCGGCTCGACTTCAGGATGGCCCAGCCCGCCTCGCAGGTGATCTGGGTGGACGTCTCCGGCGGGGTCGGGTCGATCCTGATCATCCTGCCCACCGGCTGGGCGGCCCAGACCGACAGGTTGCGGCCCGGCATCGGTTCGCGGAAGACCGAGGTCGCCGAGGAACCCGAGCCCGGCAGGCCCGTCCTGGTGCTCAGCGGCTCGCTCGGCGTCGGCTCCCTGGTGGTCCGTTACCCGACGAGGGGAGACGAACGCCGGCTGACGCGCAGGCTGCGACGCGAGCAGCGCCGCGCGGCGCGCGCGGTGCGGCACGGTCGTGGTTGAGAAGGTGTGGCACGCTAGCGCCGTGACCGTCGACACCACCAGTGCCACCGGCCTGACCTCCGAAGAAGTAGAGCAGCGCGTCAGGGCGGGGCAGGTCAACACGCTTCCGCCGCGCTCGGGCCGCACGGTGTGGGACATCGTGCGCGCCAACGTGTTCACCAGGATCAACTTCCTGCTGCTGATCCTGTTCGTGATGGTCCTGACGACGGGCACCATCCAGAACGCCCTGTTCGGCTTCCTCATCATCATCAACTCGGCAGTGGGGCTGATCCAGGAACTGCGCGCCAAGAAGACCCTCGACAACCTGGCGGTGGTGGGGGAGGGCAAGCCGCGGGTCCGCCGCGACGGCGCTACTGTCGACCTGGTGCGCGACGAGGTGGTGCTCGACGACGTCATCGAGATCGGTCCCGGCGACCAGGTCGTGGTGGACGGCGAGGTGCTGGAGGCCTCGTACCTCGAACTCGACGAGTCGCTGCTGACGGGCGAGTCCGACCCGGTGGTCAAGCAGCCGGGCGACCCGGTCATGTCCGGCAGCTTCGTGGTCGCGGGCGTCGGCGCCTTCAGGGCCACGCGGGTGGGGGCCGACTCCTATGCTGCCAAGCTGACCGCCGAGGCCAGCAAGTTCTCGCTGGTGAAGTCCGAACTGCAGCAGGGCATCAACAAGATCCTGCGGCTCATCACCTGGCTGATGATCCCCGTCGGGCTGGCGACCATCTGGGTGCAGTGGAACCAGCCCGGGAGTTGGCAGTCGCGCGTGCTCGCAGCGTCCGGCGCGCTGGTGCCGATGGTGCCCGAGGGCCTGGTGCTGCTGACCTCGCTGGCGTTCGCTGTGGGAG
>JAEWIK010000381.1 GCA_023387135.1 Actinomycetes bacterium
GCGAGGAGGGCGCGCTGCTCGGGCCGAGCATCATGCCGGGCGGGTCGGCCGAGTCGTACCGCAAGCTGGGGCCGATCTTCTCCAAGATCGCCGCGCACGTGGACGGCGGCAACTCCCACTTCCCCGACACCATCAGGCGCGAGGCCGCCGTGCGTGAGAAGGGGCTGCACTTCGTGGGGTCGGGCATCTCCGGCGGCGAGGAGGGTGCGCTCAACGGGCCGTCGATCATGCCCGGCGGGACGGCCGAGGCGTACGCCTCGCTCGGCCCGATCCTCGAGGACATCTCGGCGCACGTCGACGGGGTGCCGTGCTGCACCCACATCGGCCCGGACGGCGCCGGCCACTTCGTGAAGATGGTCCACAACGGCATCGAGTACGCCGACATGCAGCTCATCGGCGAGGCGTACGACCTGTTGCGTTCGGGGCTGGGAGCCACTCCGGCCGAGCTGGCCGGCATCTTCACCGACTGGAACGAGGGCGACCTGGAGTCCTTCCTCATCGAGATCACCGCCGAGGTGCTCTCGCAGGTGGACGCCGCGACCGGCAAGCCCTTCATCGACATCGTCGTCGACCAGGCCGGCCAGAAGGGCACCGGACGCTGGACGGTGCAGAACGCCCTCGAACTCGGCATCCCCGTCACCGGCATCGCGGAGGCGACGTTCGCCAGGGCGCTGTCGAGCGGCGTCGCGCAGCGCGAGGTGGCGCGTTCGACCTTCGGCACCGAGGTCGAGGCCTGGGACCTGCCCGACCGTGACGCGTTCGTCGCCGACGTCAGGCAGGCGCTCTACGCCTCGAAGGTCGTGGCCTACTCCCAGGGCTTCGACCAGATCGCCGCCGCGTCCGAGCTCTACCACTGGGACGTGAAGCGCGGTGACCTCGCGCGCATCTGGCGCGGCGGCTGCATCATCAGGGCGCGCTTCCTCAACCGGATCACCGAGGCGTACGAGCGCGACCCGAACCTGCCGCTGCTCATCAGCGACCCCTACTTCGCCGACATCGTGAGCAAAGGCCTGCCTGCCTGGCGCCGCGTGGTGGCCCAGGCGGCGCTGCACGGCGTTCCCACGCCGGCGTTCGGCTCGTCGCTGTCGTACTTCGACGGCCTGCGGACCGCCCGCTCCACCGCCGCCCTCATCCAGGGACAGCGTGACCTGTTCGGCGCCCACACCTACCGTCGCGTCGACAGGCCGGGCACCTTCCACACCCTCTGGGTGGGCGACCACACCGAGGTCGAGGTCGACTGAGCCGGCGTCTGCTCAGTCGTCGAACTGCTTGACCATCCGCAGCTCGTTGCCACCGCCCGGCAGCGGCTCGCCGGGGTCCGGCCCCGGGACGTAGCCGAGCCTGGTGTAGAGCGCGATCGCGCGGGCATTGTCGGGGACGACGTCGAGCGTGATCCGGGTCGCGCGGGCGCGCGCCCACTCCTCGACCGCCTCGACGAGCCGCTCGGCGACGCCGAGCCCGCGCCGGCTCGGGTCGACCCAGAGGGAGTGCAGCCACGCCGAGCCGTCCTCGACCGCGCTGCGTGCCAGGCCGACTCCCTCGCCTTCCTCCACCGCGACCACCGCCAGGGCGTCGGGGTCGAGCAGGCGTTCGCGCCACGCTGCCTCGCCACCGTGAGCCCATTCCTCGGGTGCCTCGACGAACGCCTCGGGCGCGTCGGCGAAGGACGCCAAGCGCAGTTCCCGCCACAGCGGCCAGTCGTCCTCGGTCCCGAGCGTTCTGAGCATGACCGCATGCTGCCAAGCCGAGGCCGGGTTGTCCAAGGCGGCGGGAACGGAGCTAGAGACTGACGAGCATGGCGACCCCGAGGCCCGCCACGATGACGTTGCCGACGACCGCCGTGACCCGCCGGACGCGCGGCGTCGTGCGTCCCCGCAGCAGGCCGCCCGCGGCGACGACGAGCAGTTGCCACGACACCGAGGCGACCCCGACGCCCAGGACGAACACCCCTCCCGCCGCGGGGCTGCCGAGCAGGTGCGCGAGCCCGACGGTGATCGCGGCGAAGTAGACGAGCGTGGCGGGGTTGATCGCCGTGAGCCCGAGGAAGAGGCCGAACAGCCTCCAGCCGCTGCCCGCGGGCGGGGTCTCGTCGGGGTCGGGGCTGCGCCGCCACGCGCGCCACAGCCCGAAGCCCGCGATCACCAGCAGCGCGCAGCCGCCGATCGCGCGTGGCCAGGCTCCCCAGGCGGCGATGACGGGCGCCGCCACCACGCCGAGCACGATCGCCAGCGCGCAGTAGACGGTGTCGACGAGGCCGACGGCGAGGCCCGCGGGAGCCGCCTCCCGGAAGCCCCTCGCGACGCCCTCGCCGATGAGCAGGACGCTGATGGCACCGAGCGGCATCGCCACGCCGAGCCCCGCCAGCGCGCCGCTGCCGAGCGCCGCCAGGAGATCCATGGCGACACCTTCTCACGAGCCTCAGTCGGGCAGGCCCACCCGTCCGACCTTCGCACCGGCCCGCAACGCCCGCGGCACCTCCGCCACCTCGTCGACCCGTTGCAGCAGGCGCTGCAGGGTCGCGGCGTCGGCAGGCGAATCGAGCTGGACGAGGTAGTCGACGCCCTTCGACGTCCAGTCGTCGTCGAAGCCGCCCGACGCCTCCACGCGCACCCCTGCGAGTTCGACGCCGAGCGCGGCCGCTTCGCGGTAGAGGTCGTTCAGCACGCAGGCTGCGACCGAGG
>JAEWIK010000023.1 GCA_023387135.1 Actinomycetes bacterium
ATCATCGACTCCATGCGGGTGTAGACAGCCCAGATCTCGTCGACGCCGCCCTCTTCGCTGGGCTTGAGGAAGTCCTCGACCAGCCTGTCGGCGATCTCGATGGCGTGCTCGTAGGTGGGAGCGTCAGAGAAGCCCTCCCACGTCTGCTCGATCGGCAGACCGCGGAACGACACGTAGCTGATGCCTTTGCGTCCCACGATGTAGCGGACGGGCTCCTTGCCCTCGTCGTGCAGGCGCTGCACGAAGCGCGCGACGCTCTTGATGACGTTCGACGAGTACGCCCCGTTCATGCCCCTGTCGGAGGTGACGAAGAAGATCGCCACCCGCTTGACCTCGCCCTTGTTGTGGCGCGTCAGCGGGTGATCCAGCCGGGAGTACTCGGCGACGGCCGAGACCGCCCGGTTCAGCTCACGGGTGAACGGCAGCGCACGGGCAGCAGCCTGCTGGGCCTTCACCACGCGCGAGGAAGCGATGAGCTCCATCGCCCGGGTGATCTTCTTGGTAGCCGACACCGACTTTCGTCGCTGTCGAAGCTCCCTGAGGCTCGCCGCCATGGATCAGGACCTCTTCTTGGAGACGACTATCTGCTCCGCCTCGAGTTCGTGGTTGCCGATCGCCTCCGCCGCCGGGTCGCCCTGCACCAGCGGCTTGCCGTCGCCGGTGGTGAAGGTGAGCTTGAAGGCGTCGATCGCCTCGCCCACCGCTTGGGCGGTGTCGTCGTCCCACGCGCCGGTCGTGGCGATCGTGTTCAGGATCTGCGTCTGGTGACGCAGGTAGTCGAGCAGCTCGCGCTCGAACCGCAGCACGTCGGCGACGGGGACGTCGTCGAGGTAGCCGTTGGTGCCCGCCCACACGCTGACCACCTGGTCTTCGACGGGGTAGGGCGCGTACTGCGGCTGCCGCAGCAACTCGACGAGGCGCTGGCCGCGCTCGAGCTGGCGGCGGGACGCGGCGTCGAGGTCGGAGGCGAACATCGCGAAGGCCTGCATGTCGCGGTACTGCGCGAGACCGATCTTCAGCGTGCCCGACACCTTCTTCATGGCCTTCACCTGGGCGTCGCCGCCGACGCGGGACACCGAGATGCCGACGTCGATGGCCGGACGCTGGTTGGCGTTGAAAAGGTCTGACTGCAGGAAGATCTGGCCGTCGGTGATCGAGATCACGTTGGTCGGGATGTAGGCCGACACGTCGTTGGCCTTGGTCTCGATGATGGGCAGGCCCGTCATCGAGCCGCCGCCGAGGTCGTCCGACAGCTTCGCGCAGCGCTCCAGCAGGCGGCTGTGCAGGTAGAACACGTCGCCGGGGTACGCCTCGCGGCCCGGCGGGCGACGCAGCAGCAGCGACATGGCGCGGTAGGCCTCGGCCTGCTTGGTCAGGTCGTCGAAGACGATCAGCACGTGCTTGCCCGAGTACATCCAGTGCTGGCCGATGGCGGAGCCGGAGTACGGCGCGATGTACTTGTAGCCGGCGGGGTCGGACGCGGGCGCGTGCACGATGGTCGTGTACTCCAGCGCGCCGGCCTCTTCCAGGGTCGTGCGCAGCGCGGCGATCGTCGACCCCTTCTGGCCGATGGCGACGTAGATGCACCGCACCTGCTGCGTGGGGTCACCCGACGCCCAGGCCGCCTTCTGGTTGATGATCGTGTCGATGGCGATGGCAGTCTTGCCCGTTTTGCGGTCTCCGATGATGAGCTGCCGCTGGCCACGCCCGATGGGGGTCATGGCGTCGATGGCCTTCAGGCCGGTCTGCAGGGGCTCCTTCACCGACTGGCGGTCCATGACGCCGGCGGCCTGGAGTTCGAGCGGACGGCGCTCGTCGATGTCCTTGATCTCGCCGAGGCCATCGATCGGCTCGCCCATCGCGTTGACCACGCGTCCGAGGTAGCCATCGCCCACGGGGACGGACAGCACCTCGCCGGTGCGCTTGACCGTCGAGCCCTCGTCGATGCCCTCGGACTCGCCCAGCACCACGACGCCGATCTCGCGGACGTCGAGGTTCAGCGCGATGCCGAGGGTGCCGTTCTCGAACTGCAGGAGTTCGTTGGCCATGGCCGAGGGAAGCCCCTCGACCCGGGCGATGCCGTCACCGGACGTGACGACAGTGCCCACCTCGTCCCGGCTGGCAGCAGCGGGGTTGAAGTTTGACACAAACCTGTCGAGCGCGTCCCTGATCTCCTCGGGGCGTATCGTCAGTTCGGCCATCTGCGCACCTAGTCTCTCGTAGTCCTCGTCGGCCAGTCACTGGCCTGAATGCTCAGTTCAATTCTCTCTTGGCTGCTTCGAGGCGGGCCGACATCGTCCCGTCGATCACCTCGTCGCCCAGCCTGACCCTGACGCCACCGAGGACATCAGGGTCGACGTTCACCTGCAGGTTCACCTCACGCCCGGCCTGGGCGCCCAACGCGCTCCGCAGCCTGTCGGCCTGCTCCGCGGTCAGCGGACGGGCGACAGTCACGTACGCGATCGACCTGTCGCGCGCCGCCGCGGCGAGCGCGAGGTCGTCGGCGACGGCCTCGGCGAACCCCTCGTCCACGCTGCGGGCCGCCCGACGGGCGAGCGCCAGCGTCGTCGGGAGCACCTTGGACCCGGCGAGGTCGACCACCAGTTGCTCGCGTCCCTGGGCAGGAACCGTCCTGTCCTCGAGCACGCCCCGCAGGCCGGTGTCGCCGCTGACGAGCCGTTCGAGCTTGAAGAGCTGGTCCTCAACCTCGTCGAGTTCGCCGGCGGCCTGGGCCAGCCCGATCAGCGTCCGCGCGCCCTGCCGTTCCAGGGCCGCGACGAAGCCGGCCGCCGACGACCAACGCAGGCCGGCCGCCCCCGCGATCACGGCGACGGCGGCGTCCGACACCTTGGAGTCGAACATCCTGTGGGCGAGTTCCTGCCGGGCGGCCTCGGGGGCCGTCGGGTCGGAGAGTGCCCCGCGCAGGGCCGACTGGCCCTGCAGCAGGCCCACCACCGCGAACAGCTCGTCTGCCAGCGCGGGACTCAGCGCCTGGGAATCCAGGACGCTGTCCAGCTCCGACTGGCGGGCATCGGCGGAAGCGCTCATGAGCGCGCCGCCGGGTCCGCTTCGAGTTCGGCGATGAAGCGCTCGACGCTACGCCGGGCACGCTCGTCGTCGTCGAGGGACTCCCCGACGATCTTCCCCGCCAACTGGGTGGCGAGGCCGCCGATCTCCCCGCGCAACTGCTGGACGGCATGCACGCGTTCGGCCTCGATCTGCGCCTTGGCGCTCTCCAGCAGCCTGGCCGACTCCTCCTGTGCCTGCTGCTTGATCTCCGCGGCGATGGTCGCGGCCTGGGCCTTGGCATCCTCGCGGATTCGTCCTGCCTCCTCGCGGGCGCTCTGGAGCTGCGCGCGGTACTCCTCGAGAGTCTTCTGCGCCTCGGCCTGGGCGGCCTCGGCCTTCTCGATGCCGCCCGCGATCTCCGCGGTGCGTTCGGCGTAGGTCTGTTCGAAGACCGGTACCACCTTCTTGGCGACGATGAACCAGATGATGCCGAACAGCACGATGCCGACGATGAGCTCGCTGAGGTGCTCGGGCAGCAACGGCCCGAGGTCTATCCCGTCTCCCGCCAGCGGCAACATGCCAGGCCTCACTGAATCACGAACGCCAGGGCAATAGCGATGATGGCGAGCGCCTCAACCACGGCGAAGCCGATCCACGCGGTGCTCATCATCGCGCCTCGCGCCTCGGGCTGCCGGGCGGTGCCGTTGATCACGGAGGAGAAGATCCAGGCCACGCCGAGGGCCGGGCCGAGCGTGGCGAGGCCGTAGCCGATCATGTTGATCGAGCCGACAATATTCATCTTTAGTTTCCTTTCGGAGGGTTGCTCTCGGTCGTCTGATCAGTGTTCCTCGGCGATCGCCGAGGCGACGTACTGCGCGGTGAGGACGGTGAAGATGTAAGCCTGTAGAACGGCGACCAATAATTCAACAGCGAAGATGGCGAAACTGAACAGGATCGACACCGCGCCGGCGGCGTTCAGCAGGGGCACCGGGAAACCGTTGGCAGGTTCGCTCATCGTGAGCAGCAGGGTGCCGCCGACGACGAAGACCATGACGACGAGGTGGCCGGCGAACAGGTTGCCGAAGAGTCGCAGCCCCAGCGTGATCGGGCGGACGACGAAGTTCGAGATCGCCTCCAGCGGGATGATGATGGGCCACAGCGGCCACGGCACCCCCGGCGGCAACGTCATCTTCTTCAGGTACGTCCCGACGCCGTACTTCCTGATGCCGGCGCCGTTGTACAGCAGGAAGCTGCACAGCGCGAGGCCCCACGCGAAGCCGATCTTGGAGAACGTCGGGAACATGAAGACGAAGGTCTCGCCGAACAGGTTGTTGACGAGGATGAAGCTGAACAGCGCCACCAGGTAGGGCAGGTAGCGGCGGTAGTCGTGGCCGAGGACGTCCCGCGCGATGCTGTTGCGCAGCACGTTGTAGAGCCACTCCCCCAGGAACTGCCGCTTGCCGGGCACCACCTTCTGGTTGTGCGCGACGAAGAGCCAGAACCCGATCACCAGCGCGGCGGCGATCACCGCCTGCGCGATGTGGTTGTTGAACCACTCCGGCGACACCCCGGGGAACAGCGGACGCGAGTCGAAACTGTGGACGCCGGGCGGCCAGGAGCTCTCCTCGCCGCCGCCTTCCAGGGGCAACAGCAGCGGCATCAGCACCCGCATGGGACCTCCTCGCAGATCACTCGGACCGTCCGTACCTTGCAATGACCAGATAGAGCGAGGCCGCCATGCCGACGATGAGGCCCACGGGCAGCGCCCATGATGTCTGGAGCCAGTTGTCGACGAGCCATCCCAGGCCCCCGTAGAGGAGCAGGCCCGAAATCAGGATGCTCACGATACGGAGCCCCTGGTCCGCGTTGTCCTGCCCGCTCATAGCGTCTCGGACTCTAGCAGCAATGCCTAGTCACCTTCACATCAGCCGCCCGGCGCATCGGTGCTGTCGAAGACGGGGATGCGAAGCCTGGAGTAGGCGATGAACTCGCCCGCCAACCAGCCGATGACTACGGCAATCGTCGTGACGACGAGCGGGATCGGCGCGAGCCCGGCCCGGTCCGGGCGGCTGAGTACCACGATGAGGACCACCCCGAGACCGAATACGCGAATTACGTACGATCCCAGCGCCGCGATAGTGACCTGAAGCGGGTGCGCGTCGGCGAGCACCACCTGCACCGCCTGCCCGAGCACGAAGAACAGCAG
>JAEWIK010000247.1 GCA_023387135.1 Actinomycetes bacterium
CCCGCCGGCCGCGCGACGGCCCTGCGCCAGCTCGCGAGCCTGTGGTCGGCGAGGGTCAGGTCGAGGGTGGTGAACTCCCAGTCGGAGGCGTAGTGGTGGGCGAGCAGCGCGAGCCTGACGGCCATCGGGTCGAACCCCTCCACCAGCAGGTTGCTGACGAACACGAGGTTGCCGCGCGACTTGCTCATCTTCTCGCCGTCGAGGCCCACCATGCCGGCGTGCAGGTACGTCCTGGCGAACCGCTTCCCCGTCAACGCGGTGAACCCCAGCGCACACATCGGGTGGTGCGGGAAGGCGAGGTCGCTGCCACCGGCCTGGACGTCGAGGGTGCCGCCGAGCGCGTGTGCGGCGATCGCCGCGCACTCGATGTGCCAGCCGGGACGGCCGCGGCCCAGCGGGGAGTCCCAGGCGGGCTCGCCAGGACGCTCCATCCGCCACACCAGGCAGTCGAGGGGATGCCTCTTGCCGGGACGGTCGGGGTCGCCTCCCCGTTCGGCGAACAGCGCACGGGCGGAGTCGCGGTCGAGACCGAGGCGGTGCAGGTCGAGCTCGTCGTCCACCTCGAAGTACCAGTCGGGGTAGCGCTCGTCGGCGACCTGGTAGATCCGTCCCCGGACGCCGGGCGCGGTCAGGCCCTCGATGATGAGGTCGAGGCTCTCGACGACCCCGAGGTAGGCGTCGGGCGGCAGCACCCGCAGCGCCGTCATGTCCTGCCTGAACAGCTCCGTCTGCTCGGCCGCCAGCGCCCGCCAGTCGACTCCGGTGTCGGCCGCGCGCTCGAGCAGCGGGTCGTCGACGTCGGTCACGTTCTGGGCGTACAGCAGGTCGAGCCCGCAGTCGAGCAGCGCGCGGTTCACCAGATCGACGGCGACATAGGTGGCGGCGTGGCCGAGGTGGGTCGCGTCGTAAGGAGTGATGCCGCAGGCGTACACCCGCGCCGCCTGGCCGTCGGCGGTGACCGGCAGCAGCGCGCCGGTGAGACTGTCTCGGAGCCTGACTGTGCCCTTCAGTGGCGGGAGGTCGGGAAGGTCGGGAGGGGGCCAGGCGCGCACGAGCCGCAGGATACAGCGTGGCTCGGAACTGCCAGGCGCGGTCCGGCCCGTACGCTAGGGACGCCGAACCGACTACCGAGGGGCGCCGATGGACTGGATTGAAGCGATAGTGCTGGGCATCGTGCAGGGGCTCACAGAGTTCCTGCCCATCTCCTCCAGTGCCCACCAATCCATCGTCGGCCAGTTGTTCTTCGGCGGCCACGACCCGGGCGCATCCTTCACCGCCATCACCCAGCTCGGCACCGAGACCGCCGTCATCGTGTACTTCGCCAAGGACATCGCCAGGATCATCAAGAACTGGTTCCTGGCGCTCTTCGGGCGCATCCCGCGCAACGATCCCGACGCGCGCATCGGCTGGCTGGTCATCATCGGGTCGATCCCCATCGTCGTGCTGGGCCTCTTCTTCGAGGAGGCGATCGACACCTCGCTGCGGAACCTGTGGATCACCGTGGCCATGCTGGCGGGCATCGGCGTCGTCCTGTGGCTGGCCGACAGGATGGCGCGGCACGTCCACGAACTGAACGAACTGACCTGGTGGGACGGCATCGCCCTCGGCTTCGCGCAGGCGCTCGCCCTCATCCCCGGCGTCTCGCGCTCGGGGGCCACCATCTCCGCCGGCCTGTTCCTCGGCTACACCCGTCCGGCGGCAGCGAGGTACTCCTTCCTGCTGGCCGTCCCCGCCGTGTTCGGTTCAGGGCTCTACAAGCTCAAGGACATCGGCAGCGACCCGAACCTCGCCCTCGCTCCGACGGCCGTCGCCACCGTCATCGCGTTCGTCGTCGGGCTGGCGGTCATCCACTGGCTGCTGCGGTACGTCAGCAAGCACTCCTTCGCGGTGTTCGTGTGGTACCGCCTCGCGCTCGCGGCGGTCATCGCCGCGCTGCTGGCCTTCAACTACCTGCAGCCCTGACATGCAGCGCAGGGCGGTCGGGCACAGCGGCCTCCAGGTCTCCCGGCTCGGGCTGGGCACGCTGACCTGGGGCCGCGACACCCGTCCTGAGGATGCGCGCGCGCTGCTGCGCAGGTTCGTCGAGGCGGGCGGTTCGCTGGTCGACACCGCCGCCGCGTACGGCTCCGGCGAGGCCGAGCGCATGATCGGCAGGCTCATCCGCACCGACGTCCCTCGGGAACGGCTCGTCATCGCCACCAAGGCGGGCTTCGGCATCAGGAACGGCGAGCGGGTGGTCGACACCTCGCGGCAGTCACTGCTGGGCGACCTGCGGGACTCGCTGCGCCGGCTCGGCACCGACCACATCGACATCTGGCAACTGCACGCCTGGGGCCAGGCGCCGCTGGAGGAGTCGCTGGCCGCCATCGACACCGCTGTGACGGCGGGAGACGTCCGCTACGCCGGGATCTCCAACTTCGTCGGGTGGCAGACCGCGCAGGCCGCCACCTGGCAGGACGCCTTCCCCGGCCGGACGCCGATCACCTCGGCGCAGGTCGAGTACTCGCTGCTGGCGCGCCGTGCCGAGGTCGAGGTGATTCCGGCGGTCAAGGCCTTCGGCCTCGGCCTGTTCCCGTGGTCTCCCCTCGGACGCGGAGTGCTCACCGGCAAGTACCGCCGCGGCGTCCCTTCGGACTCCCGCGGCGCAGCCACCCACTTCTCGTGGTTCGTCGAGCCCTACCTCGAGACCCGCTCGCGGGCCGTCGTGGACGCGGTCGCCGTCGCGGCGGACGGGCTCGACCTGGCGCCGGCGCAGGTGGCGCTGCTGTGGGTGCGGGACGCTCCCGGTGTCACGGCTCCCCTGCTGGGCGCACGGACAGTCGCCCAACTCGAGCCCTACCTCGAGGTCGAGGACGCGACGCTGCCCGCCGAGATCGTCGCGGCGCTGGACGACGTGTCCGGCGGCCCGAACGCGCTGCGCAACCCCGAGGAGGGGTGAGCCGGCCCGTCAGGCCTCGTCGAGGAACCTGTCGAGGACGCGGCAGCCGAACTCCAGCGACTCGATGGGCACCCGCTCGTCCACGCCGTGGAAGAGGGCGATGAAGTCGAGTTCGGGAGGCAGGCGCAGCGGCGCGAAGCCGAAGCACCTGATGCCGAGCCTCGACCACGCCTTCGCGTCGGTGCCCGCGCTCATGACGAACGGCACGGCGACGGCGCCCGCGTCCTCGGCCACCAGGCAGCGGCTCATGGCCGCCACGAGGTCGCCGCTGAACTCGGTCTCGACGGCGATGTCGGCCACCGCCTTCTCGTACCGCACCCTGTCGCCGATGAGCGACTCGATGGTGGCGTAGAACTCGTCCTCCTCGCCGGGGAGGAACCGGCCGTCGATCCCCGCCGTCGCCTGCCCGGGGATGACGTTCAGCTTGTAGCCGCCGTTCAGCATCGTCGGGTTGGCCGTGCTCGACAGGGTCGCCCCCACCATGCGGGAGATCGAGCCCAGCCTGGCGAGCGTCTCTTCAGCATCGTCGGCGGTGATCGGGACGCCGAGCGCGTCCTCGACAGCGTCGAGGAATTGGCGCAGCGCCGGGTGGATCTTCACCGGCCAGGAGTAGGTGCCGATGTTGGTGACCGCCTGCGCGAGCGCGGTGATCGCGTTCTCGTCGTTGCGGAACGACCCGTGTCCGGCCCGCCCGTCCGCGATCAGGTTGAGCCACGCGAGGCCCTTCTCGGCGACCTGGACGAGATAGAGGCGCTTGTCGTTGACGGTGAGGGAGAACCCGCCCACCTCGCCGATCGCCTCGCTGCAGTCCGCCAGCAGGTCGGGGTGGTGCTCGGCGAGCCAGCCGGAGCCGAGCGGCCCGCCGGCCTCCTCGTCGGCGGTGAACACCAGCCTGATCGGGCGCCGCGGGGCGCGGCCCGTCCGCACCCGTTCGCGGACCACCGAGAGCAGGATGGCGTCGAAGTCCTTCATGTCGACGGCGCCGCGGCCCCAGATGTAGCCGTCGATGACCTCGGCGGCGAAGGGGTCGACCTGCCAGTCGCCGGCCACGGCGGGGACGACGTCGGTGTGCCCGTGGATGAGCAGCGGAGGCAGGGACGGGTCGCACCCCTCCGGTTCCCAGTGCGCGACGAGCGACGTCCGCCGGTCGGCGGACTCGAGCACCGTCGACTCGATGCCCACCTCGTCGAGCTTGCCGGCGACGTACTCGGCAGCCTCGCGCTCGCCCTTCGCCTCCCCGCCGCCGTAGTTGGTGGTGTCCAGGCGGATCAGGTCGCGGCACAGGTCCACGACGTCACGGTCGGGACGGGGAGAGGAAGTCATTGCCCCATCTTCGCCCAGCCGGGCGACCCGCCGCACACGTGTCTGCGCCCCGCACGCCTCGGCGAGCCCCGGGGGCGGGCCCCGCACGCCTCGTTTCGCCTTTCCGACGACCTCGTTGCTATAGTTTCCAAGCTGTCCGGCAAGCCCGGACAGACACCAGAGTCCGGGTGGCGGAATAGGTAGACGCGCTAGCTTGAGGTGCTAGTGCCCGTTAAGGGCGTGGAGGTTCAAGTCCTCTCTCGGACACAGGTTCGGCCCGGTGGTTTCCCTCGTGGAAAGCGCCGGGCCGTTCGCCGTGCTGGGCCACGCGACGCTCGACCTCCGTGCCGTGAGGGCGGAGGTCCGGCCCGCCCCCTCGATGGAGGGTGGCTACACGGTCTCGAGGTGCTCCCGGTCGGCGGGGCCCGTGCGGTGGTGGTGGTGGGGCCAGAGGTCGACGGTGTGCTCGGCCTGGAGCACGGCCTGGTGGACCAGTTCGCGGGCGTGCTCGTCGATCAGGCTGTACAGCACGCGGGTGCCCACCTGCCGGGGCTGCACCACGCGCGCCCAGCGGAGCTTCGCCAGGTGCTGCGACACCGCCGCAGGGGCCTTGCCCACGCGCTCGGCCAGCCCGTTCACCGACAACTCGCCGTCCTCCAGCGCGAGGATGATCCGGATCCGCGTGGCATCGGACAGCATCGAGAAGACCTCGGCCGCCAATTCCGCGTATTCGGCGCCGCCGGCGTCGTGGGTCTCGCTGTCTGCATGCATGTGCGGAGTCTTTCACACCGGCCGACCGCTGCCCGAACGCCGTCGGCACGCGAGTGACAGGGTGTGGTGTGGGTACCTGACCCGTGCTGGCAGGAGGTGACGGGTGGTTCAACAGAGGCGCGAGAACGAGGCGGCGCCTGCCTGGCGACCGCCTCCGGCCCCGGCCGGGGTGAGGATCGGGACGTCGGGGTGGACGTACGGCAGTTGGCGCGGACCGGTGTACCCGCCTGAGGTTCGCGACCCGCAGCGGCTGGAGTTCTACGCCTCCGAGCTGTTCGACACCGTCGAACTGAACGCGAGCTTCTACCGCTGGCCCGGCGACGCGTCGTTCCGCTCCTGGCGCCGGCGGCTCGCGCCGGGCTTCATGTTGACCGTCAAGGCTCCGCGCGTCCTCACCCACGCCAAGCGGCTGTACGAGCCGGAGTACTGGATCGACAGGATGCGCACCAGCCTGTCGATCCTGGAGGACAGGCTGGGAGTGCTGCTCGTCCAGCTCCCTCCTGGGCTCGCCCGCGACGACGCCCGGCTCGACTACTTCCTGCAGAAGCTGCCCGACGGGCTGCCGGTGGCAGTCGAGTTCCGGGACGACTCCTGGCACCACGAGGAGGTGTTCTCGCTGCTCGAACGCCACGGCGCGGCCTACGTCGTCACCAGCGGCGCCGGGCTGCCGTGCATCCTGCGAGCCACCGCCGGCTTCGTCTACGTCCGCTTCCACGGCCCCGACGAGCACCACCTCTACGCGGGCAGCTACAGCGACGACTCCATGCGCTGGTGGGCCGACAGGATCGCCGAGTGGCGCGCGCAGGGCCTCGCCGTCCTGGCGTACTTCAACAACGACGCCGACGGCAACGCCGTGCGGAACGGCCTGGCGCTCAGGCACTTCGTCGCCCAGGCGTCCTGACGGCCCGGCCCCGGCCGCACGGCCCGAGGACGCGGCCCGGCTACCCGGCGGGCTCGGGGTCGCTGGGCAGCCTGCCGGTCTCCAGCAGCCGGCCGGCGACGTCACCGATCCGCGACTGCGTGTTGCGGGCCGCGCGGCGCAGCGCGTCGAAGGCCGTCACGGGGTCGATCCGGTCACGTGCCATGAGGTAGCCGACGCCGCGTTCGATGACCACCCGGTAGTCCAGCGCGTACTGCAACTGGTCGGCGAGTTCCTGGGCGTGGTGGGCGGCGAGCGCGGTCATCATCATCGTGCCGACGAGGTCGCTGAACCGGGACAACGCGGCGAGCTCGCCGTCCTCCCACTCGTGGGGATGGTCACGGTAGACGTCGAGGGTGCCGACGGTGATGCCGCCGAGCCTGACGGGCGACCCCAGCACGGCGTGCACTCCGCGCCCCGCCACCAGGGCGGCGAGCTCGGGCCAGCGCGGGTCGTTCTCGAGATCGGTGACAGGCACCAGCCGGTTCGTGACGAAGGCCTCGGTGCACGGACCGCTGCCGGTCTCGCTCTCGGCGATCTCCAGCACTCGTCCGGGCCCGTCGGTCGCGGCGACGTACCGGGTGATGTTCTGGTCGTCGGCGATCATGATCCCGCTGCCTGACACGCCGAAGATGCCGACACAGGCGTCGGCCACCTCCCGCAGCGAGCTCATCAGTTCGCCAGGGTCGTTGCGCTCCGCCAGCCGATGCAGGCTCTTGGTCAGTTCCACTGGGTCAACAGGCATGATGCGATCGGGGTGCCCCGCAGCCTCCTCGTC
>JAEWIK010000182.1 GCA_023387135.1 Actinomycetes bacterium
GCTGTGGGTGGTCCCGCTGCTGGTCGCCGGCTACATCTGGGTGGTCAGGAGCCGGAAGAAGACAGGCATGCGGTTCACCAACACGACGATCCTGTCGCGCGTGGTGCCCAAGCAGTCGCAGTGGCGCAGGCACCTGGCTGTCGCCCTGTCGCTGTTCTCGCTGGTGTCGCTGGCGCTGGCGTGGGCGCGCCCGAACGGCGTCGAGATGGTGCCGAGGGAGCGGGCGACAGTCGTGCTCGTCATCGACATCTCGCAGTCGATGCGGGCCACCGACGTCAAGCCGAACCGGTTGGACGCCGCCAAGCAGGCGGCCATCACCTTCGTGAAGGAGCTGCCGGCCCAGTACAACCTCGCGCTGGTCAGCCTGTCCGGCAACCCGTCGGTGAGGCTGCCACCCACCCTCGACAGGGTGATGGCGCAGCAGGCGATCAACAGCCTCCGCGTGCAGGACTCGACCAGCGTCGGTGAGTCGGTCTACACGGCGCTGACGGCGTTGCAGATGGCTCCCAGGGGCGAGGACGGCAGCATCGCGCCGGGCGCGATCGTGCTGCTGAGCGACGGCCAGAACACCGCCGGGCGCTCCCCGCAGCAGGCAGCGGCCGAGGCGAAGAAGGCCGAGGTCCCGATCTACTCGATCGCTTACGGCACCCAAAACGGCTACGTCGACCTGGACGGCAAGCGCGAGCGCGTGCCGCCGGACGACCAGTTGCTGCAGACCTTGTCGTCGATGACCGGCGGCCAGTCCTACTCGGCGGAGAGCCTTCCCGAACTCGACAGGGTGTACGGCAACATCCGCAGCGAGGTCGGGATGGTTCCGGTGAAGAAGGAAGTCACCGCGTTGTGGGCCGGCTACGGCCTGGCCTTCGCGGTGGTGGCTGCGCTGGCCGCGGTGTCCCTGGGAGCGAGGTGGCCGTGATGGAGTGGCTACAGTTCATGCGTCCCGAGCGGTTGTGGTGGTTGCTGCTGATCCCCGCGCTGCTGTTGCTGTACGTCGGCCTGCTGGCCCGTCGCAGGCACCACTCCCGGGCCAACACGATCGCGAAGCTGGAACGCGTCCTGCCCCGGCAACAGGCCTGGAAACGCCACGTGGCGGTCGGCGGCGCCGTGCTGGCGCTGGCGGCGCTCAACGTCGCGTACGCCCAGCCGAAGGGCGAGGTCGAGGTGCCGCGGGACAGGGCGACGGTCGTCCTCACCATCGACATCTCGCGGTCGATGATCGCCGAGGACGTCGCCCCGAACCGGCTGGACGCCGCGAAGGCCGCCGCCAAGGACTTCCTCAACCTGTTGCCGCGCGGCTTCAACGTCTCGCTGGTCAGCTTCGCGGCGACGGCGGCGGTGGTCGTCCCGCCGACGACGGATCGCGGCATGGTCGCGGCGGCGATCGACAACCTGCAGGTGGCTCCGTCCACGGCGATCGGGGAGGGCATCTTCTCGGCGCTGGACGCGATGGCGCAGGCTCCGCCCGACCCCGACCACCCCGATGAGCCGGCCCCCGGCGCGATAGTGCTGCTGAGCGACGGCTACACCAACATCGGCAGGTCGTCGTCCTCGGCGGCCGAGGAGGCCAAGTCCCTGAAGATCCCGATCTACACGATCGCGTACGGCACCGCCGGCGGTTACGTCGAGAGCAACGGACGCCGCGAGCCCGTCCCGGTGAACCACCAGGAGCTCGAGGTCATCGCGCGGATCTCCGGCGGCGAGAAGTTCTCCGCAGGAAGCAGCGCCGAGCTGAAGCGCGTCTACCAGTCGATCGCCAACACCGTCGGCTACGTGAAGGTCGACCAGGAGGTGACCGAGCAGTACGCCGGTTACGCCCTCGCGTTCGCGATCCTCGCCTCGCTCGCCCTCATGTCCCTGGCCGCCCGCTGGCCGTGATGCGGGGCAGGCGGACGGGGTGCGCGGGGAATCGACACGCCGGTACGGCTGGTGCAGGTGGGGCGGCTGGGGCAGAATGAGGCAATCCCTTCGGGCTGAGATCGCTGGGGAAGGCACATCTCAGCGAAGGGGACACGTATGGAGATCACGCGCGGGATCATCCTGATCCACTCGGCGCCGGCAGCGCTGTGCCCGCATCTGGAATGGGCGGTCAGCGCCGCGACAGGGAGCGTCATCAGGTTCGACTGGACCCCGCAGCCCGCCGAGCCCCGCACCATGCGCGCCGAACACTTCTGGACCGGCGCCCCGGGCACCGGAGCCACCCTCGCGAGCGCGCTGGCCAGGTGCGAGCGTGCCCGCTTCGAGGTGACCGAGGACCCGACGGGCCACAGCGAGGGGCAACGTTGGGCTTTCACCCCCAGGTTGGGTGTCTTCTCGGCCGTGACCGGCCCCAATGGCGACATCATGATCCACGAGAACCGCATCAAGCGGGCCATCGTGGGCGAAGCGCTCGGCGGCAAGTCCCTGCTGGAGGCGCTCGAAGACCTGCTCGGCACGAGCTGGGACGACGAGCTGGAAGCCTTCAGGCACGCGGGCGAGGGCAGCTCCGTCCGCTGGCTGCACGCGGTGAGCTGACCCCGGGGCCCCTAGAGCGGGATATTCGTGTGGACGCCGCGGACGCCGAAGTCGGCGGTCCTGATGGCGTCGGCGATCGCCGAGCGCGTGGCGGCGGGGGAGAGGATCTCGTCCACCACCCCGATCTCGACGGCCTTCTCGACGCCGCCGGCGATCTTCTGGTGCTCGTCGGCCAACTGGGTCTCGACCTCGGCCAGCATGTCGGCGGGCACCTCGGCCAACCGGCGGCGGTGCAGGATGCGGATCGCGGCCACCGGCCCCATCACGGCGATCTCGGCACCCGGCCAGGCGAACACCCGGGTCGCGCCCAGTGAGCGGGCGTTCATGGCGATGTAGGCGCCGCCGTACGCCTTTCGCGTGACCAGGGTGACGCGGGGAACCGAGGCCTCGGAGAACGCGTGCAGCAGCTTGGCGCCGCGGCGCACCACTCCGTCCCACTCCTGGCCGACGCCGGGAAGGTAGCCGGGCACGTCCACGAGGACGACCAGCGGCACCCCGAACGCGTCGCACAGCCTGACGAAACGGGCAGCCTTCTCCGCCGACAGCGAGTCCAGGCAGCCGCCCAGCCGCAACGGGTTGTTGGCGATGACGCCGACGGTGCGGCCGCCGAGCCTGCCCAGCGCGATGGTGATGTTGGGCGCCCAGCGGGTGTGCAGCTCGAACACCGAGCCCTCGTCCAGCACGCCCTCGACGAGCGGGTGGACGTCGTAGGCCCGCTTGGGCGAGTCGGGCAGCAGCGCCGACAGGTCGGCGTCCTCGACGGTTCCGATGGCGCCCTGGGCGGCCAGCAGCGACGTGACGGCACGACCGCGGGCCAGTGCGTCCGCCTCGTTGTCGGCGACGACGTGGACGACCCCCGAGCGACGCTCGTGGGTGTCGGGACCACCGAGCCGCAGCATGTCGACGTCCTCGCCCGTGACCGAGCGGACGACGTCGGGCCCGGTGACGAAGATCCTCCCGGTCGGCGCGAGGATGACCACGTCGGTGAGCGCCGGCCCGTAGGCGGCGCCACCCGCGGCGGCTCCCAGCACGATCGAGATCTGCGGGATCTTGCCGGACGCCTGGGTCATGGCGTTGAAGATCCTGCCGACGGCGTGCAGGCTCAGCACACCCTCGGCGAGGCGGGCGCCGCCCGAGTGCCAGATGCCGAGGATGGGGACGCGGTCCACCATGGCCCTGCGATACGCCTGGACCACTACCTCGCAGCCGTCCCAGCCCATCGCGCCGCCCATCACGGTGGCGTCGGAGCAGAACGCGACCACGGGCGACCCGTTGACGGTGCCTGTCGCCGCCAGCATGCCGGAGTCGTCATCGGCGCTGATCAGGCTCAGCGAGCCCGGGTCGAGCAACGCCTCCAGCCTGTGGTGCGGGTTGCGCGGATCCTCCTCGCGCGACAGCCGCGCGGGCTTTGTCGGGGCCTCGGTCATCGGGGGGTCTCCGATCTCGGCGGTGGCCGTCAGCGAGTCGCGTTGGCGGTGGTGATGGCGACTGCGACGTTGTGCCCGCCGAAGCCGAACGAGTTGTTGAGCGCCGCCAGGTCACCCTCGGGGAGCCGGCGCGCGGTGGTGGCGATGTCGATGCCGAGGTCCGGCTCCGGGTCCTCGAGGTTGATCGTCGGAGGCACCAGGCGCTCGCGCAGCGCGAGCAGCGACGCGATGGTCTCCAGCGAGCCGGCGCCGCCGAGCAGGTGGCCGGTCATCGACTTCGTGCTGGTCACGATGCAGTCGTCCACCGCCGAACCGAGCGCCGTCCGGATCGAGCCGGCCTCGGTCACGTCGCCCTGCGGGGTGGACGTGCCGTGCGCGTTGACGTGCACGATATCGGACGCGGTGAGGCCGGAGTCTGCGAGCGCCTTCAGCATGGCGCCGGACTGGCCCTCGCCGGTCGGGTCGGGCTGGACGATGTCGTGGGAGTCGGCGGTGATGCCGGCGCCCGCGATCGTCCCGTAGATCCTGGCGCCGCGGGCCAGGGCGTGTTCGAGGGTCTCGATGACCAGCACCGCCGAGCCCTCGCCGAGGACGAAGCCGTCCCTGCCCTTGTCCCACGGACGGGAGGCGCGCTCCGGCTCGTCGTTGCGACGGCTGAGGGCCTGCATCTGGGCGAACGCGGCCATCGGCAACGGGTGGATGGTCGCCTCGGCGCCGCCCACGACCGCGACGTCGGCCCGTCCCAACCTGATCAGGTCGAGACCGAGCGAGATCGCCTCGTTCGAGGACGCGCACGCCGACACGGGGGTGTGCACCCCGCCCTTGGCGTGGACCGCCAGGCCGACGTTCGCCGCCGGAGCATTGGCCATGAGCATGGGGATGGTGAACGGGCTCACCCGTCGGGCGCCCTTGTCGCGCTGCACGTCCCAGTTGTTGAGCAGGGAGTGCAAGCCGCCGATGCCGCTGCCGATGGACACGCTCAGCCTGAGCGGGTCGACCTCCGGCTCGTCGGCGCCCCAGGTGAAGCCGGCGTCCGTCCAGGCCTCCTGGGCGGCGATCAGGGCGAGCTGGGTGGCCCTGTCGAGCCT
Source organism: Actinomycetes bacterium (assembly GCA_023387135.1). Taxonomy (GTDB): domain Bacteria; phylum Actinomycetota; class Actinomycetes; order Propionibacteriales; family Propionibacteriaceae; genus Propionicimonas. The sequence continues at coordinate 5,027 of JAEWIK010000182.1, forward strand.
CCTCGCCTGCACCCTGTCGATCACCTCGGACGGGTCGACCTTGACGTGCGCCGCGATGCGGACCGGCAGCTCCTGCGCCCAGTCCTCAGTCAGGGCCGCCACGCCGGATGTGCCTGCGAGCAGGGCCTGCCAGGTGGAAGCCAGGTCGCCGCCGAGCGGGGTGGTGGCGCCGAGGCCAGTGATCACTACCTCAGTCATGGTGTCTCCGGGTCGGTGAGAAAGGGGTGGTTGGCCGCCCCCCGGCGCCAGGACGTGCTGACGCGCGGGGCGAGCGAGCCGGGTGGTTCAGGAGTGGGCCTCGATGTAGGCGACAGCGTCGCCGACAGTCTTGAGGTTCTTCGACTCCTCATCGGGGATCGCGACGCCGAACTTCTCCTCGCAACCGACGAGGATCTCGACCATGGCGAGCGAGTCGACGTCGAGGTCGTCGGTGAAGGACTTGTCGAGCTGGACGTCCTCGACCGGCACGCCCGCAACGTCGTTGACGAGTTCGGCGAGCTGGGCGCGGATTTCTTCAGTGGTAGCCATGGCCTGGTTTCTCCTTAGTGTTGGACGTGGCATGGGCCGGCCGGAGCCGGGGGATCAGGGGAGGGTGACGACCTGGCCGGCGTACACCAGCCCGGCGCCGAAGCCGATCAGCAGTGCGGTCTGGCCGCTCTTGGCCTCGCCGCTGGCCAGCAGCGCGTCCATGGCGATCGGGATGGACGCCGCCGAGTTGTTGCCGTAGTGCTGGATGGTCCTCGCCACCACGACCTTCTCGGGCAGCTTGAGGTAGCGCAGCAGGGTGTCGGTGATCCGGTTGTTCGCCTGGTGCGGGATGAACACGTCGAGGTCGTCGGGGGTGAGGCCCGACCTCTCCAGGCACTGCTGGGTCGCCGTGGCGATGAAGCTGGTCGCCCACTTGAAGACGCTGCGGCCGTCCATGCCGAGGGCCGGCCAGGTGCCGGTCTCCACGGCTGTCTTCCAGTCCTGCGCCTGCCAGATGGCGTCGGCCTGGGTGCCGTCGGAGCCCCACACCACCGGGCCGATGCCGTTGACGTCGCTGGGCCCCACGATGGCGGCGCCCGCGCCGTCGGCGAACAGGAAGGCGGTGCCCCTGTCGTGCAGGTCGGTCATTCGCGACAGGGTCTCGGCGCCGATCACCAGCACGTGCTTCGCCTGGCCGGCGCGCACGAGCGCCTCGGCCTGCGCCAGCCCGTAGCAGAAGCCGGCACAAGCGGCGGAGATGTCGTAGGCCGCGGTGTCGGTCATGCCGAGCTTGACGGCGAGCGTCGGGGCGAGCGCGGGGGTCTGGTAGTAGTGCGAGACGGTCGACAGCAGCAGGGCGTCCACGTCCGACGGTTGCAGGCCCGCCCGCTCGATCGCCTTGGCGCCGGCCTCGAGGCACAACGTCTCGAGGCTCTCGCCCTCGGCCAGCCAGCGACGCTCCTTGATGCCGGTGCGCTGCTGGATCCACTCGTCGGAGGAGTCGATGAACTGCACCATGTACTCGTTGTCGAGCACCCGGCTCGGGATGGCGGAAGCCACGGACAGGATGCGGGCAAACGGTGACCCGGTGCTCGCCTTGAGGGTGGTCACGAAGCTGCTCCTGAATTGGCGTCGAGAAGTGGGTAGAGGCGGACGAGCGGCTGGCCGGGCGCGACAGGGTCGCCGTCCTCGACGAGCCACTCCACGACGGTGCCGCCGTGCGGTGCCGTGATCGGCGTGCTGTTGCGCAGCGTGGCGACATGCCCGACGACGGCGTGCGGCTGCAGCGTCGCACCATCGGCGATGTCGGGAGTGCGCGCGAAGGTGCCCTTGGCGGGCGAGACGACGAGCATCCACGAGGGAGTCGTGGAGAGTGCCGACGGGGTCGACGCCTCGCCGTGCTTGCTGACGAACTCGCGGGCGGCGGGGATCTGGTCGGGGGTGTTCAGGGCGAACAGTTCGACGCCCTTCAGGTTGCGCTTGGCGATGCCCGTCAGCGTGCCCGCGGGCGGCAGTTCGAGCAGCCCCGTCACGCCGAGGTCGGCCATCGTCTCCATGCACAGGTCCCAGCGGACGGGGTTCGCCACCTGCGCGACCAGCCGCTTGAGGTACTCCGAACCGCTCTGGACGACAGCCCCGTCGGCGTTCGACAGCAGCCGGGTGCGCGGGTCGTGGGTAGTGATGGCCTTCGAGAGCGCCGCCAGATGGGCGACGGCCGGTTCCATGTGGACGGTGTGGAACGCGCCGGCGACGCTGAGTTGTACGAGCCTCGCCCTGGCGGGCGGGTTCTCGCTCAGGGCGGCGAGTTGTTCGACGGTGCCCGCGGCGACGATCTGGCCGGAGCCGTTGTTGTTGGCGGGAGTGAGCCCCTGGGCGGCCAGCGCTGCGAGCACTTCGTCACGGTCGCCGCCCACCACCGCCATCATCGAGGTGGGACGGACGGCGCTCGCCGCGGCCATCTGCGCGCCGCGCTCCCTGACGAACACCATCGCCTGCTCGGCGCTCAGTACTCCCACGCCGGCGGCGGCGGTGATCTCCCCGACGCTGTGGCCCGCCGCCACCCCGACGTGCCGGAAGGCGTCGGCGGGCGAGGGGAACAGGTCGAGCGCGGTCAGCAGGCCGGAGGCGACCAGCAGCGGCTGCGCGATGGCGGTGTCCCTGATGGTCTCGGCGTCGGCCTGCGTCCCGTAATGGGCGAGGTCGAGTCCGGCGACGGTGGACAGCCACGCCAGCCTGTCGGCGAAGTTGGGTTCTGTCAGCCAAGGCCCGAGGAAGCCGGGCGTCTGGGCGCCCTGCCCGGGGGCGACGATTGCGAGCACGGCTCTACTCTTGCGCGCGCCGGACGTGTCCGCGGTAGGTGACGACACGAAATCAGGGTGGCAGCTTTTGTAGGTTTCCTACAAGCATCTCCGGCGTCTCCCCGTGATACGCGGGCAGAGATTGTGGGAGACGGTCGTTCTTGAGAAGTTGCTGAGCGCTCTCAGCGGAGCAGCCTGCCCAGCGTCAGTGCTAGCTGCAGCACGTACGCGTCCCTGGGATCGTTGGCCGCATAGCCGGTGATCTCCTGGATGCGACGCAACCTGTACCGCACCGTGTTGGCGTGGATGTAGCGGGCGCGGGCGGTCGCCTCGATGGAGCCGCCCTGGCCCAGGAACTCGGTCAGCGTCGCTATCAACTCGCCTCCGGCGTCGACCAGGGGGGCGTACACCTCGCTGACGAGCAGTCGCCTGGCGTGGCCGTCGCCGGCGAGCACGCGTTCGGGCAGCAGGTCGACCGACGCCACGGGACGCGGGGCTTCCGGCCAGGCGTGTGCCGCCCGGATCGCCGACAGCGCGGCCCTGGCGCTGCGCGCGGCCTCCGACAGGCTGGCCACCACCGGGCCCGCCACCACGTGCCCCGGGCCGAACTGGTCCTCGAACTCGGCGACCCGACGGACGAGGTCGTCCGCCGAACCGAGGTCGCCGCCCAGCAGGACGACGAGACGGTCCCCCTGGGGGGCGGCCAGCACCTCGTCGTGATGACGAGCGGCGGCCGCCCTGATGGCCTCGATGGCGGCGCCGGGATTGTCGGGTGCCGGGCCGATGATGACAGCCAGCCCGGGCGGGGTCGACCAGCCCAGCGTCGAGGCGCGCGAGACCACCGACTCGTCGGCGTCGCCCCGGATGACCGCGTCGACGACGAGGGCCTCCAGGCGGGCGTCCCAGGCGCCGCGGATCTCCGCCGCCCTCGCGTAGACCTCCGCGGCGGCGAACGCCACCTCCCGGGAATAGTGGACGATGGCGAGCTGCAGCGGCGGCTGGTCCTCCTCCGGCAGCTTGGCGATCTCGGCCTCGACGGTGTCGATCGTCGTCCTGACGAGGTCGACAGTCTGGTGCAGCGTGATGCGGCGGGTGAGCGCGCGGGGGGCAGCGCCGAAGATGGCGCGGGGCGGGGCGGAGTGCCCGCCGTCCGCGAACCAGTCGATGAAGCCGTCGATGCCGGAACGGGCGACGACGGTGATCCAGGAGCGGGGTTCCGCCTCCAGTTCGGAGAACCAGGGGTGCTGTTCGGCGATCCGGGCCATCGCGGCGGTGGTGAGCGTGGCCGCCGAGGCGCGCAGGCGTCGTGCGAGCTGTCCCCTGACTGCCTCCGTCGGCCACCAGGGCGCGTCGACCGCCGTCGCCATCGCGTCCTCCTCAATTCCCGCCTGCCACACCCTAGAGGGTGCGCCAAGAGGTCGGTTGACTCGCTCCACCACGGAACCATTGGCGCACCCCCTTCGGTTCACCGTCAGGATGACCACGACCCGGACACCTGGCGCCCAGTGACTGGTCATGTCGGGCGGTGGCGAGGGGATAGGACTCCGAGCGGGAATAGGCGATGATGGCTGGTAGGTTGCTCCCTCGGGCCACAAGCCTCGGAGCAAGCAGGTGGAGCGAGGGGAAGGAAAGCATGTCAAGTCGCGAGCCGAAGGGGCCGATCCTGAACGGGTTGCCCACGAACCTGCCGGACATCGACTCCGAGGAAACCGCGGAGTGGCTCGATTCGCTGGACGCCATGATCGACGCCGACGGGCAGAACCGTGCCCGTTACGTGATGCTCAAGCTGTTGGAGCGCTCCCGGGAACGCCACCTCGGAGTGCCCTCGCTCGTGGCGACCGACTATGTCAACACGATCCCGCCCGAGCAGGAGCCGTGGTACCCCGGTGACGTCGAGCTGGAGCGGCAGTTCCGCCGGCTCGTGCGCTGGAACTCGGCGATCATGGTGCACCGCGCGCAGCGTCCCGGCGTGGGCGTCGGCGGGCACATCTCGACGTACGCGTCGGTGGCGACGCTCTACGAGGTGGGCTTCAACCACTTCTTCCGCGGCAAGGACCATCCCGGCGGCGGCGACCAGATCTACTTCCAGGGCCACGCCTCACCCGGCCCCTACGCGCGCGCCTTCCTGGAGGGCAGGCTGTCCGAGGTCGACCTCGACGGCTTCCGCCAGGAGAAGAGCCACGTCGTCGACGGTCAGGTACGCGCCCTGCCGTCCTACCCGCACCCGCGGCAGATGCCCGACTTCTGGGAGTTCCCGACCGTCTCCATGGGGCTCGGCCCGATCGCCGCGATCTACCAGGCGCACTTCAACAAGTACCTCCACAACCGCGGCCTGAAGGACACCTCGCAGCAGCGGGTGTGGGCCTTCCTCGGCGACGGCGAGATGGACGAGGTCGAGAGCCGCGGCGCCCTGCAACTGGCGTCCTACGAGCAACTCGACAACCTGACCTTCGTGATCAACTGCAACCTGCAGCGGCTCGACGGGCCGGTGCGCGGCAACGGCAAGATCATGCAGGAGCTCGAGAGCTTCTTCCGCGGCGCAGGCTGGAACGTCATCAAGGTCGTCTGGGGTCGCGGCTGGGACCCGCTGCTGGCCGCCGACCGCGACGGCGCGCTGGTCAACGTCATGAACAGCACCACCGACGGCGACTACCAGACCTTCAAGGCCAACGACGGCGGTTACGTCCGCCAGCACTTCTTCGGCAAGGACCCGCGCACGGCCAAGCTGGTGGAGAACTGGACCGACGACCAGATCTGGGCCCTCACCCGAGGCGGGCACGACTACCACAAGGTCTACGCGGCCTACAAGGCAGCCGCCGAGTTCACCGGTGCTCCGCCGGTCATCCTCGCCCACACGATCAAGGGCTACTTCCTGGGCTCTCACTTCGCCGGACGCAACGCGACGCACCAGATGAAGAAGCTGGCGCTGGACGACCTCAAGCAGTTCCGCGATCGGCTCGACATGCCGGTGTCCGACGCCGTGCTGGAGGAGAACCCGTACCAGCCGCCGTACATCAACCCCGGCCCCGACGACGAGCGCATCCGTTACGTCATGGAGCGCCGTCGCGCGCTCGGCGGGCCAGTCCCCGAGCGCCGCAACCGGCCCAAGCCGCTGAAGCTGCCCGACCACAGCGCCTACGAGGGCGTGAAGAAGGGGTCGGGCAACCAGCCCGTCGCCACCACCATGGCGTGGGTCAGGCTGCTGAAGGACCTCATGCGCGACAAGGAGTTCGCGCCGCACGTCGTCCCGATCATCCCCGACGAGGCGCGCACGTTCGGCATGGACTCGTTCTTCCCGACGATCAAGATCTACAACCCGCACGGCCAGAACTACGTCCCCGTCGACCACGAGTTGATGCTGGCGTACCGCGAGTCGACGCAGGGCCAGATCATCCACACCGGCATCAACGAGGCCGGCTCGGTGGCGTCCTTCCAGGCGGTCGGCAGCTCGTACGCGACGCACGGCATCCACATGGTGCCGATCTACGTCTTCTACTCGATGTTCGGCTTCCAGCGGACGGCCGACGCGATCTGGGCGGCGGCCGACCAGCTGTCCCGTGGCTTCCTCATCGGGGCGACCGCCGGACGCACCACGCTGACGGGCGAAGGCACCCAGCACATGGACGGCCACAGCCACGTGATCTCGGCCACCAACCCGGCCGTGGTCTCCTGGGATCCCGCCTACGGCTACGAGATCGCCCACATCATGGAGGACGGGCTGCGCCGGATGTACGGCGAGAAGCCCGAGGACGTCATCTACTACCTGACCGTCTACAACGAGCCGATGCCGCAGCCGGCGGAGCCTGAGAACGTGGACGCCGAGGGCATCGTCAAGGGCATGTACCTGCTCAAGGAGGGCTCCTTCGAGGGCGTCGCTCCCGACGCCCGCCGGGCGCAGTTGCTCGCCTCGGGTGTCGGCGTGCCGTGGGCGCTGGAGGCCCAGGAGTTGCTGAAGAAGGACTTCGGGGTGGTCGCCGACGTGTGGAGCGTCACCTCGTGGACCGAACTCCGCCGCGACGGCCTGGCCGCCGACGAGCACGGCTTCCTGCACCCCGACGAGCCCGCCCGCGTGCCGTGGGTGACCCAGAAGCTGCAGGACCGTCCCGGCCCGGTGCTGGCGGTCTCCGACTTCATGAGGCAGGTCCAGGACCAGATCATCAACTGGGTCCCTGGCGACTTCATGTCGCTCGGCGCCGACGGCTTCGGCTTCTCCGACACCAGGGCGGCCGCCAGGCGGTTCTTCCACATCGACGGCCCCTCGCTGGCGGTGCGGACGCTGCAGATGCTCGCCAAGCGCGGCGAGGTCGATCCGTCGTGGCCCGCGAAGGCCGCGGAGCTGTACCGGCTCGACGATGTCACGGCAGGCAAGTCCGGCGCCGTGGGCGGCGACTCCTGAGCTCGTAGGGAACGCCTTTGAACTGGCGTGGCTTTCTGGCAGGCTAGCTATCCAAGAGAGCATCGTCTGCGTAAGGAAAGAGGGGTTCAGCGCGTGAGCACCGCGCCCGGTCCGGCGAACCGAGCTACGGCCATGGGCCTTTCCAGTGGAGTGGCGGTACAAGAACTCGGCTGGGATTCAGATGTTGATGAAGGCCTTCGCGACGATGTCATGGAGGCCACCGGCCAGGAGTTCGTCTACGAGGCCGACCAGGCAGTCGACGTGGTGCTGCTGTGGTGGCGCGCCGAGGACGGAGACCTGGGCGACGGCCTGGTGGACGCCCTGACCGACCTCACCGACCGCGGCTACATCTGGCTGCTGACGCCGAAGGTCGGCAGGGACGGGTACATCGACCCGACGGACCTCTCCGAGGCCGCGCTGACGGCGGGGTTGTCGCTGGCGAACGCCGCCACGGTCTCGAGCGATTGGCAGGGCCACAAGCTGGTCCGTCCCAAGGGCATCCGCCGCTGAGGCGGCCGGCGCGTACGCTGAACCAATGAACCAGGCCCTCCCGCGTTCCCTCGCCGCCGCGCTCGCTGCGGCACTGCTCGCGGGCTGCGGCGTCCAGCAGGCACCCGTCTACCAGGCGCCTGCGCCCGCGCAGTCCAGCCAGGTCCAGCCATCGACCGCGGCCCCACGGCCGTCCGTCACCTCCCCGGCCACCGCGACCCCGGCGCCGACCGAGACCCTCGCGGCCACGCCCGCTGTCAAGGTCAAGAGCGTCGCCAACTTCAGGGACGTGGCCGGCAGCGGCGCCGGGCTGGTGCTGAGCGACGGCACCCGGATGGCCACGGGGGTGGTCTACCGCTCGTCGAAGCTGAGGCCGTTGTCCTCGACCGACAAGAAGAAGCTGGTCGCCGCGGGCATCACCGACATCTACGACCTGCGGACCCCGACCGTCGTGAAGGCGTCGCCCGACCCGAAGGTCAAGGGAGCCGCCTGGCACCTCTCCAACGTCTTCGCCGTGAAGAAGACCCCCGTCGTCCGCCCGTCCAGCATCGCGAAGGCCACCGCCCACATGAGGGCGATGAACAAGGCCTTCGTGAGCAGCGCCAAGCAGCGCAAGGCGATCGCCGCCGTGTTGCGGGGGATCACCAACGACAAGGGACCTGTCATCGTCCACTGCACCGAGGGTAAGGACAGGACCGGCTGGATCTCGGCTGTGCTGCAGCTCGTGGCGGGCGCCAGCGAGAAGTCTGTCGTCGGCGAGTACCTGCTGTCGAACACCTACCGCAAGAAGCTGATCGACGCCGAGGTCGCCCACGTCAGGAAGACGAAGGGCGCCAAGGCGGCGAGCATCAAGAAGGCCCTGCTCACCGTCGACGACTCGTACCTGAAGGCCGGCCTGTCCGAGCTGAAGAAGCGCTACGGCGACGTGGACGGCTACCTGACCGACGGGCTCGGCCTGTCGCGCGGCACGATCGTGGAGCTGCGCGCGAAGCTCCGCGTCGCCGGCTGAACCGCGAGAGGCGCAATCCGCGCCCGCCTGTCACAATGGTCGCCGCGGCCCAGCCGCGAGGGCGCATAGCTCAGTTGGTAGAGCACCTCCCTTACAAGGAGGTGGTCGTCGGTTCGAGCCCGGCTGCGCCCACTCAGCGACGGGCGGCGTGGGCCTCGTAGGCGGCGCCGATGATGCCCGAGTCGTTGCCCATGCGGGCGCGGACGACGGGCGCCTCCAGTTGGAGCAGGGGAAGGAACCTGTCGGCGTCGTGGCTGATGCCGCCGCCGATCACGATGAGGTCCGGCCAGAGCAGGCTCTCGGCGTAGGCCAGGTACTCCTGCAGGCGGGAGACCCACTGGGCCCACGAGAGCTTGTCGCGGGTGAGCGCCGCCGCCGACGCCCACGGGCAGCAGTCGAAGCCGTCGATGGTGAGGTGCCCCAGCTCGGTGTTGGGGACGAGGTGGCCGTCGACGAAGAGCGCCGAGCCGATGCCGGTGCCCAAGGTCACCACGAACACCACCCCCGCCACGCCCTGCGCGGCACCCCTCGCCACCTCGGCCAGGCCGGCTGCGTCGGCGTCGTTGAGCAGGGTCACGGGGGCGCCGAGGACGTCGGCGAACAGCGCGTCACCGTCGGTGCCGATCCAGGATTCGTCGATGTTGGCGGCGGTCCTCACAATGCCGCGCCTGACGACGGCAGGAACCGTCACCCCGACGGCGGCCTCCTCGAAGCCCACGAACTGCAGGCGCAGGTCGCGGACGGCCTCGGCCACGGCGAGCGGAGTCGCAGGAAGCGGCGTGGGGGCCGTCAGCCGGGACGCGCACAGCTCGCCCGTCGCGAGGTCGACCGGAGCCGCCTTGATGGCGGTGCCGCCGACGTCGATGCCGAGCGCCACGCCGCCGGGCGCCGGCCGTCCGTGGAACGCGACGGGCTCGACGGGCGGGGCGACCGGGTCGACCTGCTGGTCGACGGCGTCGACCAGCGGGGTGGAGGGGTTGCTCGACATGGCTCTTCCTTGAGCGGGTTGCTAGAGGGTCTGTTCGGTGCGGGCGATGATGTCGTCCTGGGTGGCCTTGGACAACACGGTGAAGAACGCGCTGTAGCCCGCCACGCGCACGATGAGGTCGCGGTGACGCTCGGGATGCGCCTGGGCGTCGAGCAAGGTCGCGCGGTCGACCACGTTGTACTGGACGTGGAAGCCGCCGAGCCTGTTGAAGAACGTGCGCAGCAGCAGGACGAGCTTGGCCCTGTCCTCGCTCGTCGTGAGCAGTTGAGGGTTGACCTTCTGGTTGAGCAGGACGCCGCCGGTGATGCGCGGGGTGTCGAGCTTGGAGACCGACTTGAACACGGCGGTGGGCCCGCGCAGGTCGGCGCCGTGGCTGGGGGAGCAGCCCTCGGCCAGCGGTTCGCCGGCGTGGCGGCCGTCCGGGGTGGCCATCGTGCTCGCCCCCTGCGGGACGTTGGCCGAGATGGACGACGTGCCCGCGTAGTACCCGCCGCCGATCGGCCCGCGCCCGTAGCGGGTGTTGTGGTGGGCGAAGATCTCGTCGATGCAGGTGTCGTACGCGCGGACGAGCAGGGTGTCGACGTAGTCGTCGTCGTTGCCGTACTTGGGGGCGTCGAGCAGCAGCGCGCGGATCTGCTCCCCGCGCTCGCCGGCGAAGTCGCCCAGCAGCGCGTCCCACAGTTCCTGCGCCGTCATCGAGCGGTCCTCGAAGACGCACTTCTTGATCGCCGCCAGCGAGTCGCCGAGGTTGGCGATGCCCACCTGCAGCCCCGAGATGAAGTCGTAGACGGCGCCGCCCTCCTTGATGGGCTTGCCGCGGCCGAGGCAGTCCTCCACCAGCGTCGAGCAGAGGATGTCGGCGACGCTCTCCTCCAGGGCGATGTCGCACGCGGTGTCGAGCGCCACGCAGTGCCGCTGGAACTCCCTGACAGTGACGTCCCACGCCTCCAGCAGCTCGTCGAAGGTTGCCATCTCCGTGAGGTGCTTCACCGGAGTCGCGAGCTGGACGCCCGACGCCGGGTCGACCCCGTTGTTCATGGCGATCAGCAGCGTCTTCGGGAAGTTGAGGAAGCTCATGCCCGTGCAGCGGTAGCCCCACTTGCCCGGGACCGCGACCTCCACGCACCCGACGGCCGAGTAGTCGTGGGCGTCCTGCGGGGTCACACCCTTGGCGACCAGGGACGGGATGATGATCTCGTCGCTGTTGAAGGCGGGCATGCCGAAGCCGAGGCGCATCACCTCGATGCACTCGACCATGAAGTCGTCCGAGAGCCCGCTGTGATACCTCACCGTGAGGTTCGGCTGCGGCAGCCTCGTCTGGGCGACCGAGCGCAGCACCAGGTACGACAGGGGATTGACGGCGTCGCGTCCGTCCGGTGTCTGACCGCCCACCGTGACGTTCTGGTACAGCGGCCCGCCGGCGCTGAACCGGGTGTGGGACCAGCTCCTGATCTTCGCCACGGTGATGGTCTTCAGCCAGAGGTTGGTGAGCAGTTCGGTGGCGGCGTCCTCGGTGATGAGCCCGGCCTCGAGGTCGCGCGCGTAGAACGGGTAGAGGTACTGGTCGAACCTGCCGTAGGAGAGCGAGTGGCCGTTCGACTCGATCTGCAGGCAGAGCTGGATGAGCCAGACCGCCTGGACTGCCTCCCTGAAGCTCGTCGCAGGGTGCTCGGGCACGCGGTCGAGGATGCCGCTCATCTGCTGCAGCTCGGCCCGCCGGACGGGGTCGGGCTCGGTGGTGGCGAGGTCGGCGGCCAGCGCCGAGTAGCGGTGGGCGAAGCCGACGACGGCATCGAGGGTGATCAGCACCGCCCGGTAGAAGAAGGACTTCTTCAGCCCCTCGGCGGTGGTGGTGTCGAGCGAGCCCAGCAGGTGCTCGGCGCGGGCCCGATAGCCGGCGAGGCCTTCGGCGAGCATGCGCCGGTAGTCGACGGCGATGTGGGCGTCGCCGGAGGTGATGTTGCCCTCGGGATGGATGATGCCGAGGTCGTAGAACCGCCTGCTCTGCGGCGGCATGAGCGCGAGGCCGCGGTCCTTGAGGGTGTTGTGCTCCCAGAACGGTGCCACCTCGCGCAGGGCCTGCTTGGCCTCCTCGGTGATGGTGAACCTGTCGCCGGGCCGGGCGTCGAACTCGTCCAGTTCGGCGATCACCCAGTCCATCGCGTACTCGGGCATGATCGGCGCCGCCCGGTTCGTCGAGGCCTGATTGCCGCAGATGAGCGTGGCGGGCTCGATGTAGATGGTCATGTTGTCGAGGACGTTCTTCACCATGAGCGCACGCCGGAGGACCATCGGTTCGTGCTGGTGCTCCCTGTAGGTCTCGGTGGTGAGCAGGGCGCGCTCCACGCAGACCGAGGCGGGGGTGTCGAGCAACTGCTCGCGCCAGGCCGCCATCCGGGGCGTGAGCCTCCCGAAGTGGGGTTCGTGGACTGTGGCCCGTGTTTCGGCCAGCGTGGTCATCTGACGTCCTCTCGAGGGTTCGTGGGATCGGAAGGGACTGTCGTCACTGTGACGCCGGCGTGCCTGAGGTGGTCGGCCATGGCGGGCGTGAGGGAGGAATCCGTGACGACCTCGGCGACGGCGTCCACGGGCAGCAGCGGCACGGCGCCCTGCCGGGGGAACTTGAGAGACTCGGTGAGCACCACGACGTGGCGGGCGCGCTGCGCCATCGCCCTGACCGCGGCGGCGCGCAGATGGTTGCCCCCCGTGAAGCCGGCGGCCTCGGTGTAGCCGTCGATGCCGATGAACAGCCTGTCGACGAAGAAGTTGGCGGCACCCTGCTCGACCAGCGGCCCCACCACCACCTGCGACTCGGGTTGGTAGTCGCCTCCGAGCAGGACGACCGAGGCCTGGGAGGCGCGGACGTGGTCGGCGATGAAAGCCGAATTGGTGATGATCGTGACGCCGCGGCGGGTGCTGCCGAGCTCCTCGGCGAGCAGCGCGCAGCACGACCCCGACTCGATCATGACGGTGGCGCCGTTCGGGACGAGGGTCGCCGCCGCGGCGGCGATCCGACGCTTGACGTCGTAGTGGAAGGCGAGCCTGCTGCGCAGGTCGTCCGGCGCGATGGCCTCCGCGTACCCGTGCTGGCGC
>JAEWIK010000260.1 GCA_023387135.1 Actinomycetes bacterium
TCCACAGCGCGCTGTTCGGCGCCCAGCCGGCGGAGGACGGCACCGGCAACATCACCAGCCCCGAATTGGCGCGCCTGGCGACCTCGCAGGGTGCGACACCCGCGACCGCCAAGTGCATCACCGACAACGAGAAGGTCGCGCAGGCGGAAGCGAACGCCGCCACGTCGAGCGACGAACTCAAGAAGGCCGCCGGCCAGGTGGGCACCCCGAGCGTGCTCCACGACGGCAACCCCGTCGACGGACTGCTCGACGGCACCGGCTGGCTCGACGGGATTCTGGGCGCCGGCAAGTCGTGATCCGAGGGGGGCCGGGCCCGGCAAAGGGCCCGGTTCCTGCGGATTTGGTCGCCGTCGAGGCAGTGGTGTAACTTTCACAGTGCCCTTGAACAGGGCGGAACAAAAAAATACGGGGCTATGGCGCAGCTGGTAGCGCACCACACTGGCAGTGTGGGGGTCAGGGGTTCGAGTCCCCTTAGCTCCACCTAAAACCCCAGGTCAGGCCTGGTCTAGTACCGGGCCTGACCTGTTTATTCTGACCAACCCCCCGTTTACCCCCGGTTTGGTCCCGAAATGGTGTTGACGATGGTTCTGCCGTCGTCCTGCCAGTGAAACAGTGTGGGGCGATCCGGGTGTATGTCCGGGACCAGGAGTCATCGTGGCAGGTCGGGTAGGTCCGCCAGCCGTCTGTAGTGCGCCTTCTTACCAGGCGTGGACGGCCAGCCAGGGATAGGGCGGTTGTCCTTCCTCGGGTTCCTTCTCCTGGGTCTTGCAGGGTCACCGCCTACTGTCCCGCGATGTCGGAGTTTTGGGCCTTCTACCACCTGGTGCCCGAGGAGACACACGTCGCGGTCGCGCTCGGTGTCGGACTGTGAGACGCCCGCCATGATCGGCGGGGCAGCGGAATCGCGCCGCGCTTATTTGTGAAACCGCGACGGCGCCGTATGGAAGATGCGGGTGAAGGCGTAGGAGAACGCGGCCGGTGTGGCATAGCCGAGCCGTCCGGCAACCTCGGTGACGCTCTGGTGGCGCAGGAGCGGTACGGCGGCGAGGAGCCGGGCGCGGGCGCGCCATGCGGCGGGACTCATCCCGCTCTCTTCACGAAACCGGCGGGTGAAGGTCCGTTCACTCATCTCGGCGTCGCGTGCCCATTCAACGTTACCGACGGCGAGATCAGGGGCAGCGAGGTAGTGGCGGCACAATTGGGCGAAGGGCGCCGCTACCGGGATCGGGATGTGCAGGGGTACTTCTGCGAGCTGGGACAGCTCGTGCAGGATCATCTCCAGCAGCACCCCGTCACGGTCGCCCAGTCTGCTGCGGGGGTCGATGTCGGCCGCGGCCAGTAGCAGCTCCCGCAGAAGGGCTCCGACCTCGACGACCCTACATTCGTCTGGCCACCATGGAACGGCTGCGGGGGCGATGTAGAGGCTGTTCGTCTCCACGTCGAGCATCCGCACCTGATGCCGCGTGCCCGGCGGGATCAGCACCGCTCGCTCGCCGGGAACGGTCCATGCGCCGTGGTCGGTCTCGACCAGCATCGTTCCCGTCGCTGCGTAGAGGAACTGCGCACGACGGTGCTCGTGCCAGACCAGCAAGTGGCCCGGTGGATAGACGGTGGCGATCGGCAACACGGCTACTGGCAGTGCATCGACCTCCGCGAGCGTCATGTTCCGCACAGATTCAGGCTACTGGCTGAAACTCGATGCTTTGAGCCGGGCAATCGAATGCTCGCGACGTGCCTGTTCGCTGGGATGGGTTCAGTGACGATTCTTGTGCTTGTCCTTATCGGCGTCCTCATCGGCCTGACCACGGTGCTGTTCGGCTTCGGTGGCGGGTTCGTCACCGTCCCCGTGATCGTCTGGGCCGATGCCGCTATCGGTCCCACCGTAGGCACGGTGGCAGTGGCAACGTCGGCGATCGTCATGGTCGTCAACGCAGCGGTCGCCACCGCAGCCACACCCCGTCCGATCCTCGCTCGCCTCCGTCGCCGGGGCCAGCTCCTGGGGCTGCTCGCCATCGGCGGGCTCCTCGGTGCCGCGCTCGCACTGGCGGTCCCAGCAGAAGTGAGTTCCTGGGGTTTCGTGATCTATATTGCGGTCACAATCATCGACGTGCTCGCCCGCCCTGGATTCCTCCGCTCTGCCGCCACCGCTCACGAAGATGTCCCACGGCCCGCGATCCCGACCGCACTCGGCGCGCCGATCGGCGCGATCGCGTCCTTCCTCGGCGTCGGCGGCAGTGTGATGACCGTCCCGCTTCTGCGCCGCGCCGGTCTCCCGATGGGTCAGGCCGCAGCGCTCGCGAACCCGCTGACCCTCGCGATCGGCATCCCCGCTGCCGTCGTGTTCCTCGCCGCCCGTCACGCGGCGGATAGCCACGGTGCGGTGTTCGCGGTCGGGATCGTCGATCTCGGCGCCGCAGCGTTCCTCCTGGCAGGGGCGATCCCGGTCATCGTAGTGCTTCGCCGCCGCCCTCCGAGCATCCCTGACCGGGTACACGCCTGGTTCTATGTCGGCCTGCTCGCCGTCGTGCTGACGGCAATGCTCCACCCGCTGACCTAAGCAGCGACGGGCCCATGCCCATTCAAAGCGAGCAGGCCCACGCCGGGTCTCGACCATGACGTCGAGCGCCTCGCCTTCCACCGTCTGCTGGCTGAGCTGCGTGACACGCTTCTGCGCGGCCTCCGTCCGGGAGCCGTACACCCGCAGAAAGCGATACAGGCAGGTATGGGCTTCTTTGGCTTGGCGCTCTGTGGCTTCAGTAGTCGCACACCCATCATTCAAATCGACAAAGTGACGCTTGACTCGACAGGGTGATGTCTGTAGCTTCGGTGAGACCTGGATCACGCTCCGTCGACGAGGGTGGTTCCAGGAAGGCGCGCGGTGGACTCGCTGTCTTGCCGCGTATCTGTCAGTCGTCCCCGGTCGAAGGCCGTGGATGTCGCTGCCGGTCAGGTCTTTCGTCACCGCCAACTCGGGAGCCACCGATGTCCACTGAGTACTTTGAATCCCCCCTCCCATCCGCACGAACGATGCGACGGGTCACGTGGGCTGCCGCCGCAGGTAATACAATCGAGACCTACGACTACGCCGTCTACGGGTTTCTGGCCGTCGTCCTGGCGGAGCTCTTCTTTCCGAACACCCAGCCCGGCGTTGCGCTTCTGTCCACGTTCGCAGTCTTCGGCGTCGCTTTTCTTGTGCGGCCGCTCGGTTCCTTGCTGTTCGGCACAATCGCCGACCGTTTCGGTCGGCGCACCTCACTGCTCGGCACACTCGTGCTGGTTACGGGTGCGACCACGATGATCGGGTTGTTGCCCACAGTCGACTCGATCGGGGTCTGGGCCCCGGCCCTGCTCGTCCTCATGCGCCTGTTGCAAGGTTTGGCGGCGGGAGGCGAGTACAGCACTGCCATGGTCTACGCCGCCGAGTTCACCCCGCAAAACCGACGCGGCGCGATGACCAGTCGCGTCCAGCTCGGCAGCGTGGTCAGCTTGCTGCTGGCGGCGGGCGTGATACTGA
>JAEWIK010000296.1 GCA_023387135.1 Actinomycetes bacterium
CTCCAGCGGCAGCTCGCCGCGGGACCACAGTTCCGCCATCCTCGCCGACGTGCCCGTCCCGCACGGAGACCTGTCGAACCAGCCCGGGTAGATCGCCATCGCGTGCCGGGAGTGGGACGCGTCCGACCCGGGAGCGATGAACTCGACGTGGTGGCAGTAGTCGACGCCGGAGATCGTCGGATGCGTCGGGGGCTTGACCGCGTTGATGGCGTCCATGATCGCCAGGCCGGCGGCGAGGATGTCGTCCTGCCGCGAGCGATCGAAGGGCAGCGCCACGTCGTCGAGGTTCACCAGGGCGTAGTAGTTGCCGCCGAAGGCGAGCGAGTACGTCACGGGCCCGTAGCCCGGGACGTCGATGACGTCGTCGAGGCGTTCCGTGAAGGCCGGTACGTTGCGCAGCGTGACGGCGGTGGCGTGGCCGTCCTCGACGGCGACGCGGGCCACCACCAGGCCGGCGGGGGTGTCGAGGTTGATGACAGTCTCGGGTTCGGTGACCTCGACCATGCCGGTCTCCACCAGCACGGTGGCGACCCCGATGGTGCCGTGGCCGCACATCGGCAGGCAGCCCGACACCTCGATGTAGATCACTCCCCACTCGCAGTCGGGTCGCGTCGACGGCTGCAGGATCGCCCCCGACATGGCGCCGTGCCCGCGCGGCTCGTTGACCAGCAGCTTGCGGATGTCGTCGAGGTGCTCGATGAAGTAGAGCCGCTTGTCGTTCATCGTGGCACCCGGGATGGTGCCGACCCCGCCGGTGATGACCCTGGTGGGCATCCCCTCGGTGTGGGAGTCGACGGCGTGGAAGACGCGGTTGGAACGCATGGCGGAGTCAGCGTTCGGCGGCCGGCGAGCCGGCCCCGCTCGCGGGATCACGGGGAGTGGACACGGCTCGCACCCTACACACAGCGACCACGGCGTCCGGCGATGAGTCCACGCTCGCGCGCGGCTGCGCACACCGTCGCCGCCCCGGCCGGCGGACGCTTAGGATGCCGGGCATGACAGCCTCCTCTCGCACAGACGCGGTGCGCGCCAGCGTCACCGCCGGCCTGCCCGCGGCCATCTCCGACCTCGCCTACCTCGTGGCGATCCCCTCGATAGCCTTCCCCGCGTTCCCGCGCGAGAACGTCCAGGCGAGCGCGGCGGCGGTGGCCGCGTTGTACGAGGCCACGGGGGTCTTCGACGAGGTGCGCGTGGCGACGGCGACGGTGCCCGGCACCACCGAGACCGGCATGCCGGCGGTGCTCGCCACCCGCGCCGCCAGACCTGGCAAGCCGACGGTGCTGCTCTATGCCCACCACGACGTCCAGCCCGTCGGTGACCCGCTGCTGTGGGAGTCGGAGCCCTTCGTCCTCACCGAGCGCGACGGCAGGCTCTACGGTCGCGGGTCGTCCGACGACAAGGCGGGAGTGGTCACCCACCTGGCGGCGCTGCGCGCGCTGCGGGAGACCCTGGGCGCCGACTTCGGTCTGGGGGTGACGGCCTTCATCGAGGGCGAGGAGGAGGCCAGCTCCCGTTCGTTCGCCAAGTTCCTCGAGGACCATCGCGAGGTGCTGGCGGCCGACGTCATCGTGGTCGCGGACTCGGGCAACTGGGACGCGCGCACCCCGGCGCTCACCGTGTCGTTGCGCGGCAACGTCCGTTTCACCCTGACGGTGCGGACGCTCGCGCACGCGTCCCACTCGGGCATGTTCGGCGGCGCGGTGCCCGACGCCATGATGGCGACCATCATGCTGCTCGCGTCGCTGTGGGACGCCGACGGCTCGGTGGCCGTCGAGGGCATGGCGTCGCGTGAGGTCGACACCCCCGACTACGCCGAGGAGGAGTTGCGGCGGGACGCAGGGCTGCTCCCCACGGTGGTGCCCATCGGGACAGGGACCATCCTCAACAGGCTCTGGAACCAGCCGTCCATCACCGTGACCGGCATCGACGCGCCCAGCGTCGCGAACGCCTCGAACACGATCTCCCCCGAGATCTCCGTGGTGATCAGCGCGCGCGTGGCACCCGGCCAGAGCGGACGCGAGGCGTACGAGGCGCTCGAGGCGCACCTTCGTGAGCATGCCCCGTTCGGTGCCGAACTCACCTTCACCGACGTGGACTGCGGCGACGGCTTCCTCGCCGACACCAGCGGGTGGGCAGTCCAGGAGGGCAAGCTGGCGCTGGCGGAAGGCTTCGGCGCGGAGGTGCTGGAGATCGGCCAGGGCGGGTCGATCCCGTTCATCGCCGACCTGGCGCGGATGTTCCCCGAAGCGCAGATCCTCGTGACAGCCGTCGGCGACCCGCTCTCGCGTCCGCACACGCCGAACGAGTCGCAGGATGCCGGTGCGCTGGCGGGGGCGATCCTCGGTGAGGCACTGCTGCTGGAGCGGCTTGCGGGCGACTGAGGATCGTCGATCCTGCCGCGTGGCAGGGGGTGAAAGGCATGAGCGGACGCGATTCAACGACGCGTCCGCTCATGTGGCAACTGAACCGTGATCGACGCCCCCCAAAGACGTGTCACTCTCCCGTTCCCCTCCAAAACGGGCAGTTGCTTCCCCCCAACCCGCGAGTCTACGGACACCCCTCACCAGATTTCAGTCACCCGCGTGGGGACAATTCCGCGGTCTCTGGTCATGCCATTACTGGCTCGTCCGCCCCGTCCCGGTGTCGCCGTCCTCCGTCGCCGGCGCCGCGGCCGCCGTCTGGCCAGGCCTTCCCGCGTCGGGTACCCGGGGACGGGTCGAGTGGGTCCGGCGCCGCCACAGCAGCAGCGGGACGGCGATGAGAGCGGCGATGAGGAGGTAGGGAAGCAGCACGCCGAGCACGGTGAGGGCGACCCTCGCGACGCTCACGAGGGAGTCCCACCCTGCCTGCAACCCCGCCAGGAACCCGTTGGGAGCCTCGGGGCCCACTGTCTCGGGGGTGCGGAGGGTGACGGTGATCGGTGCCATCTCGACCCGGTGGTTGAGGGAGTTGAGGCTCGCCAGCATCGCCTCCAGGTCCGACTCCCGCTGGGTCAACTGGGTCTCGACCTCGGCGATCGCGCTCACCGAGCCGGCCTTCGACATCAACGTCTGCAGGCGCGCAATCGACTCCTTGAGGGTCTTGATCCGCGACTCCGTGTCGACGACGGCGTCGGTGACGTCGGTCGACTCGATCGAGCGCTGGCGCACCTCCCCGATCCCGGCGATCGCCGCGAGCGCCTGGTCGAGGCGGGACGCCGGCACGCTCACGACGACAGTCGAGTAGCCGTCGGCGGTGGCGGCAGGATCCTTGGGGAGGTAGAGGCTCTCGGCGCTGATGATCCCACCGGTGCTGAGGGCTATCGAGCGCAGCGCGGCGGCGGCGTCCTCGACGTCCTTCACCACGACGTCGATGGTGGCGACCCTGGCGATCTTCCTTCCGTCGACCACCGACTGGCCACCTTCGGCGGGCGCACGGCCGCCGGCGGGGGCGGCGGGAGCGGCGGAAGGGAAGGCGTCCGGCATGGGCGCCACGTCGGGAGCGCCGTCACGGCTCGCCGAGGCGGCGGAGCAGCCGGCGATGAGCAGCGCCAGCGACGCTGCCAGCAGGACGGCCGGACGAGTGGAAGCCCGGCCCGGCTTCATGCGCTTGATCATGCTTCCTTCACGCGCCGGGGACCGGCGGCGTGGCGGAGGGCAGGTCACGATCGGGTCTCGGTGGCCCGGACGTTCCGGGACGCCTCCGTCCGGGCGGGAGACGCCACTCGTAGCTCTCGGACTGCGCGACCAGGC
>JAEWIK010000327.1 GCA_023387135.1 Actinomycetes bacterium
GGCCAAGGTCATGAAGGACTGGCTGATCAAGAAGGGCGTCGCCAAGTCGCGGATCATCACCGAGGCCGTCTCGGCGAGCGTCATCGGGAACGCCAAGTACGCCACGCAGGTGCTCGCGAAGTACCCGAAGTTCACCAGCTACACCCTGGTCAGCGACGCGTCCCAGCTCAGGTTGGCCAGCGTCCTGTTCCGGGCGGGCACGATGCTCATCCAGGAGCGGACCGGCAAGGCCTGGGCCATCAAGCCGGTGTCCAACGTCGCCTACCGGGACATGAAGACGGCGGGCAAGGGGCCGCTGCGGGCGTCCTCGGTCACCAACGCCGCCAACTACGTCGCCAGCCTCATCGGGATCTCCAAGCAGTACAAGTTGGTGGTGTCGTCGCCGCCGAAGGCGCCGGTGCTCACGTCCCTCGTGGTCAAGGCCCCGGCGTCCGCCACCTATCAGGTGGGGGCCAGGCTCAACACCGCCGGGCTCGCCGCCAAGGCCGTCTACAACAAGGGCGTCTACTCCAGGCCCGTCACCGGCGTCTCGCTGACGGGCTTCGACTCGACGAGCGTGCGCAGCGGCTCGGTGACGGTGCGCTACACCGAACGAGGCGTCACCAAGACGGCGGGCTTCGGCTACAAGGTGGTCAAGGCGTCGAGCGCGGTCGGGCTCGGCCTCTCGACGACGAAGGTCACGTCGTCGAGGACCAGGGTCACGGTGACGGCGCAGGTCAGCACCTCCACGGGTCTCACGCCCACCGGCACGCTCAGGTTCTACCTGGACGGCAAGCGGCTCAAGACCGTCACCCTGAAGGCGTCGGACGCCGGCAGGGCGCGCTTCACCTACCCGAGGATCGGCAAGACGGGCACCCACAAGGTCGTGGTCAAGTACGCGGGGACGTCGAAGCTCGCCAAGTCCGCGAAGACTGTCGCGGTGAAGGTAGTGAGCTAGGCGCCCTCAGACCGCCTCGGGAGTGAGGCGGGCGGCGACTGTCGCCGGACGTCCCACCTGCTCGGGTTCCTCCCCGGTCTCGACCACGCGGCGGGCGATCTCGCGGAGTTTGATGTTCGCGTTCTGGCTCGCCGTGCGCAGCCGCTCGAACGCTTCGTCCGGCACGATCCTGTGGCGTTCGACGAGGATCCCGACGGCCTGGCCGATCACCCGCTGGCCCTCGAACCCTTCGGCGAACTGGTCTTCCCGGCGGGCTGCCTGGTCCAGCGCCATGACGCGATCGACGGCGAGGGCGAAGGCCTGGGCGAGCAGGTCGGCGACGATCATCTCGTCCGCGCTGATGCGGCGGGGCTCCTCGAACCTCACCCAGGCGCGGCACGGCACCGTGCTCGACTGGGGAACCAGCAGGATGCCGGGACGCAGGCTGATGACGTCCGGGCTGGGCCGGCCCGCGAGCCCCGACGCGACGCCGGGGTCGAGTTGGGCGTGGGCCTTCGCCGCGCCTTCGGAGATGTAGTGCGCCTCCTCGGCGACCCCCACCTGGATGGTGCTGCCGCCGTCGAAGAGGATGGCGAAGCTCCTGTCCGCGATCGCGAGCAGGGTGGTGAGGTCGTCGACCACGGCGAAGTCCCGCGCTACCCGCGCGGCGGCCGCCCGACGCATGCGGGCGTCCTCGGTCGCTTTCTGCTCCATGCGCACCCCTCCTGAAGTCCGTGGGACGATCCGAGCCGGTTCGTCACCAGGGCCAGTCGACATGCAGCCCACCACCTGCCCACGCTCACCGTAGTGCCAAACGTCTTCCGGTGCCCGGAATACGCCGCGGACTAGCGGTGTTGGACAGCACGTCAGCACGCGGCAGTTGCAGGGGGGTGCACCAGGCCGAGGTGGCTGAGAGCGGCAGGCCCGCCAGGTTCGACGAGGGGTTCGGTCCTGGCGGGCTTTCCATGTCTTCTTTCGGCCGGCCAGTGAGTGCGCCCGGTTGGTGGGTACGGGGGTTGGGAGAGGCGTCGTCGCACCGGCGGTGGCGCCAGTCCCAGTCACCAACTCACGAAGGAGACATGATGACGACCAAGGTCGAGAAGTCTGTGGTGGTGGATGTGCCGCTGACAGCCGCCTACAACCAGTGGACGCAGTTCGAGGAGTTCCCGCGCTTCATGAACGCCGTCGAACAGGTTGTCCAGCTCAGCGACGACAGGCTGCAGTGGACCGCCGAGATCGCCGGCGTGCGACGCCAGTGGGTGGCGAAGATCCTCGAGCAGGTGCCGGAGCGCAAGGTCGCTTGGGCCGCCGTCGAGGGCGCGACGAATGCCGGTGCCGTGACCTTCGACGAGATCGGCCCCACCCAGACGGAGGTCCACCTGGTGCTCGAGTACGAGCCCGAGGGCTTCCTGGAGAACGTGGGCGACAAGCTGCACATCGTCGAGTCCCAGGCCGAGGGCGACCTCGAGCGCTTCAAGGAGTTCATCGAGTCCAACCAGGTGGCGACAGGAGCGTGGCGCGGCTCGATCAATGAGGGCGCGACGACCACGGCACCCGGCGTCGAGGACGCGGCGTCGTCCTACGGCGACTCGGGCAAGGTCGACGATCCCGCCGAACGGGAGGCGAGCTTCGGCAGGAACGACACCGGCGGCCTGGCTTCCGACGACATCGACGATCCGCCGGTGCTCGGTGGCCGCGGCTTCGTGGCTCCCGATTACGACCCCGGCCTGAGGGACGGCGACGTCGGCACCGAGGGCGACCTGCGTCGCGGGGACGCCCGGCCGAGCTGACGCCCCGGTCTGTGGCCTGCCAGGAGTCCTGCTCGCGCCCGCGGGCAGGACTTCTGCACGTCTGCGGGGTCTCCACGTCGGTTCACGGGCGTGGGGAAGACAACTGTGGGAGGGGAGAACCGGCGAGGTTCGGACACGCTCGCCTGGTGCAACGGAGGCACACCTCTTGACACTCCCACGCATTATTGACCATAACGCGGCCCTCGGATTGCCCAACTTCTGTAGTAAAGCTGTGGGTTTTCCGGAGGCTCCACTTATTCTCTCGGCCCCCAGGGAGCACAGTTGATAACGCGATCCACTGGATGTTCGGAGTCGGCATCCACCCTGGTCCCGCACGCGACGCCACGCTCGACCGAGCCCCCCCACGTTCCGGTCGAGAGTTTTTCCCCCCCGGGCGTTAGGCGGGCATCAGGCAGGTCGCGCGCTCGGCGCAAGACTCCCACGCGGGGCTGGAGCCGCACGCCGAAGGGGCGGCTCCAGCCCCGATTTCGTGCCCACGCTCCCGTGGCGCCGGTGGCGCCATGAGCCGCTTTCCCACCAGGCAGTTCGCCAAGGCCACAGGCAGGCGGACCCGCAGGGATCCCGTGCTGGAGACCTCCGAGGCCGCGGCACGGCTCGACGACTCGGTGGTCACCGCCGCCGCCGCCGGAGAATGGGGCGAGCTGCAGCGGCTGTGGCGCGAACACCTCAGGTATTCGGGTTTCGCTTCCCATCCCGCCGCCGCGACCGCCTACGCGAACCTCCCCGAGGAGGCGAGGCGCCGCTATCCGATCCTCACGTGGGCCCACACCCTCGCCTCCGCCCAACAGGTGCCCCGAGAGGAACGGCTCGTGCTCGTCGCGCGGACGTTCCTGCGGGACGCGGTCTCGCTCCACGCGGACTGGCAGCGCATCGCGGACACCGACGCGGCTCTGCTCGCCGGGACGATGTGGA
>JAEWIK010000355.1 GCA_023387135.1 Actinomycetes bacterium
GCCCGCCACCGCGCGGTTCACGCGCGGGCGGCCCTGTGGAAAAGCCGGCGCTCGCCCGCCCTGCCTGGGGCGCTCGCCGGCGCGGCGGCCTTACCATTCCGGCATGGCAGCTTCCGACACGAGCACCTTCCCGGTCGCCGCGCTGGACTGGCTCGCCCTCCCCGGCGCGTCCTCGATCCTGGCGGTCGGGACCAGCTCGCTGGCGATCGCCCGACGGTTGCCGTCGGCGTCGCCCGCGCTGAGCGTCATCGACAGGGACACCGACCGGCTGGCCGCCATCAAGCGGCGAATGCCGTCGGTGACGGCGGTGGGAGCCGCCCCCGACGCGCTGCCGTTCACCCCGTGCCTGTTCGACCAGCTCGTCGTCGCCGACCTGCTCCACACCTTGCCGCCACGGCTCTCGCTGGCGGAGTTCGCGCGCGTCCTGCGTCCGGGCGGCAGGCTCGCCGTCGTGCACACCGGTCGGGACGACACCGTCCCGTGGGTGCGCCGGCTGGGCGCCATCCTCCGACAGCTGAACCCGTCAGTGATGTCCGACAGTGGCTTCCTCGGCACCGAGGCAGCCATGGCTCACAACCAGTACTTCAGGCAGGTCGAGCAGCGGAGCTTCCGCCGCTGGATCCCCGCCGACAAGCGCGAGCTGCTCGACATGGTCGGACGCAGCGAGGCCGTCGCGGCGGCGTCGGACGCCGACCGCGAGCAGGTGCTGGCCGAGGTCGGCGAGCTCTACGAGTCGTCGGCGAGGGCTCCTGAGCCGCTGCTGCTGCCGTACACGGTCGCCTGCTGGCGTGCCGTCGTCGACCATTCGGAGCTGACCGCCTCGCTCGACACCTCGGACGTCGGCCTGCGTATCACTCTGTAACTCACACCGCCTGCCCGTCCCCGTTCCCCACGCGTACGCTGGGGCTGACCCGACGCTGAAGGAGCCACCATGGCAGAGCAGCAGGATCTCGCCGAGATCATCAAGAACATCCAGGCCGATGTCACGGCGATAGTGAAGGGCGAGATCGAGCTGGTCAAGGCGGAGCTCGTCCCGCAGGCCAAGAGCGCCGGCGTGGGAGCCGGGCTGTTCGGGGCCGCCGCCTACATCGGCGTGACGGGCGCCACCCTGCTCTTCATCGGCCTGTCGTTCCTTCTCTCGCTCGGCTTCGAGGCGTGGTTCTCGCTGCCCCTGCTGGGCGCGGCGGCGTGGGGCTTTTCGATCATGGCGATCCTGCTCTTCGTCCTCGCCGGTGTCGCGGTGCTGATCGGCAAGAACCGCATGGTGTTCCGCAAGCCGGACGCGACCATCGCCCAGGCCGAGGAGTCGGTCGCCACCGTGAAGCGCGCCATCGCCCACACCAACGAAGAGATCAAGTCGCTGTCGTGGACGGGCGGCACCACCACCCGGCCCGAACTCGAGTGACGCGCCGGCCCCGCACGCCCCTCACGGCTACGCGCTGACGGAGCGACGCGCCGAGGGACGCTCGCCCCGCACTACACAGGTCGCGGCGCGACAGCCTTGACCGTGGCGAGATCGTCCGAGCCCAACGGCGGCAAGGTGTGCCGCGGGACGCGCCAGGCCATCCAGCCGGCGACGATGAACAACACCGACCCCAGCCCCATGGCGGTGGGCATCGACGCCACGTCGATCACCGCACCCGCCACCAGCGGGCCGATGATCATCCCCGAGTCTCCGGCCATCTGGAAGGCCGAGAGGGCCGATCCTGCCGTTGCCGGCACGGTGTCGGCCAGGAGGGCCTGGGCGGCAGAGCCCGCGGCCGACGCCCCGATCGCATAGATGCACATCAGCACGACCAGCATCAGGTAGGACGGGACGAGCGTCATGAACGCCCCCGTCACCGCCGTGACCGTCGAGCCGACGAGCAGCACCGTCCGGCGTCCGAGCTTGTCGACCGCCCATCCCGTGACGGGGAGACAGCACGCCTGCGCCGTCGCGGCGATGGCGAACGCGACGCCCGTCATGGCGGTGCTCCACCCGATCGCCTCGACGACGAACAGCGGCACGACGAGCGCCCGCACCCCGTTCGACTGCCAGCTGTTGGCGAAGTTCATGGCGAGCGCCGCACGGAAGCGCCGGTCCCGCGCGACCTCGGCGAGCTTCAGCGTGGACGCCTGCCGCTGCTCGCGGCTGGGCGGGTCGGTCCGCGGCAACACGACGATCATGACCAGCGCAGCACACGCCAGAGCCGCCGCGTAGAAGAAGAACGGGAAGTGGATGCTCACGCCGCTCAGCAGCCCGCCGAGCGCCGGGCCCGCCATGCCGCCCAGCACGAAACCGCCGGCGGTCAGGGCGTTCGCACGACCGCGCAGGTGCGGCGGCGCGACCTTGAAGACCAGCGCCATGGACGACACCCCGTACAGCGCCGAGCCGAAGCCGCCGAGCCCGCGCCACAGCAGCACCGTCCCGTACGAGTCGGCGAACCCGAGCATCAAGGTGGCGACGGCCTGCAGGATGTTGCCGGAGATCGCCAGCTCGCGCGGGCCGACCCGCTTCAGCAGCGAGCCCGCCAGCGGCATGGTGGTGAGCCTGATGATCGACAGCGAGCTGACGACGAGGCCGACCAAGAAGGTGGAGACGCCGAACGCCCTGGCGTAGACGGGCAGCACGGGCGACATGACGCCGAAGCCGACGGCGATGATGAAGCCGACGACGGCGATCACCCAGACGGCGGCGGGCAACTGGCTCCGGCTCCGCAATCCGGAGCCTGGAACCTTGTGCACCCCAGCACGTTATACCTTGTCCCGCGGCGGTGACACGACGGGTCACAGGGCGTCGGACGTCCGGCGGTCAGGCCAGGACGCGCACCTCCCACGGCGCGAAGGTGCCTGCCACCGGACCGGTCACGTTGCGCAGCACGATCTCACCTGGGACGTCCAGCGGCGCCGACGGCGTCCACGGCTCGTCGGACAGGTTGGCGACCACGACGAGCGAGCGGGACCCCAGGCTCCTGCGGTAGCCGAAGACCGCCGGATCACCGGTGGCGATCCTCGTGAAGTCGCCGTCCACGACGACGGGGTCAGAGTGCCGCAGCGCGATCAACCGCCTGTAGAAGGCGAACACCGAGTCGTCGGCGCCGGACTGGGCCTCGGCGTTCAGCCAGGTGTGGTTGGGGTTGACGGCGAGCCACGGCTCGGCCTGCGAGAAGCCCGCGTGCGGCGCGGCGCTCCACTGGAAGGGCGTCCGTGCGTTGTCGCGTCCCGCCCAGCGCACCTCGTCGAAGGCGGCCTCGGGGTCGGTGCCCGCGGCGACGGCCGCCGCGTAGCGGTTGAGGCTCTCGATGTCGCGGACCTGCCCGAGGTCGTCGAAGGGGAAGTTGGTCATCCCCAGTTCCTCGCCCTGGAAGATGAAGGGCGTCCCCTTCTGCAGGTGCAGGACGGCGGCGAGCGCGGTCGCCGACTGCCGCCAGAACTCGCCGTCGTTGCCGAAGCGGCTCACCACGCGCGGCTGGTCGTGGTTGTTCCAGTAGAGGCTGTTCCACCCATGGCCGGCCAGCCCCACCTGCCAGCGTTCGAACGTGTCGGCGGGTTCGGACGGCGGCAGCGGCGTGCGCTGCCACTTGCCGGCGGCGCCGTGATCGAGGCTGACGTGCTCGAACTGGAAGACCATGTCGAGTTCGCGACGCGCCGGGTCGGTGGCGAGAATCGCGTTCGGGATGTCGACACCCGGCATCTCGCCGATCGTCAGGACGTGCGACCGACGACCGTCGAAGACCTCCCGGTGCATCTCCTGCAGGTAGTCGTGCAGCCGGGGACCGCAGTTGAACGACGGGCTCCCGTCCCCCCGCGCGCCCGGAGCGGCGGGAGCATCGGGCAGGTCGGGATCCTTGGAGAGGAAGTTGACGACGTCCATCCTGAACCCGTCGACTCCCCTGTCGAGCCACCAGCTCATCATCGCGTAGATGGCCTGGCGCACCTCGGGGTTCTCCCAGTTGAGGTCGGGCTGCTTGGGCGAGAACAGGTGCAGGTAGTAGTCGCCCGAGCCGCTGTCGAACGTCCAGGCCGGGCCGGAGAAGAACGCCTCCCAGTTGTTCGGCTCGGCGCCGGGCTCGCCCGGGACGGTTCCGGGACGGGCGGGCCGCCACCAGTACCAGGCGCGCTTGGCGCTGTGGGGTCCCGACGACGACTCGACGAACCACGGGTGCTCGTCCGAGGTGTGATTGACGACGAGGTCCATCACCAGCCGGATGCCGTGGGAGTGCAGGGCCGCCACGAGTTCGTCGAAGTCGTCGAAGGTGCCGAAGACCGGGTCGATGGCCTGGTAGTCGCTGATGTCGTAGCCGTTGTCCGCGTGCGGGGACGCGTAGATCGGCGACAGCCAGACGACGTCCACTCCGAGCCTGACGAGGTGGTCGAGGTGCTGGAGGACGCCGCGCAGGTCACCGACCCCGTCGCCGTTCGAGTCGGCGAAACTGCGCGGGTAGATCTGGTAGACCACCGCGTCCCGCCACCAGTCGTGGTTCGCGTCGCCGTCCTCCGGCACCGTCTCGGTGGTCATGCGGGAACGTCCTCTCCTGGGGTGAGTTCGACGGAGACGACCTGCCACACCCGCAGGTCCGGCAGCTGCACGCGGGCGTGGTCGCCGTCGATCACCACCTGCAGGTCGCGCAGGTAGCCGTCGCCGTCGGGGTCGGCGACCGCCACGCGAGGACGGACGTCGCCGACGCGGCGGAAGCGCAGTTCGCCCCCGGCGACAGGCACTATCGGGTTCCGCGGCGCGTCCCACGCAGTGTCGTCCTGGCCGGTCAGGTTGATGAGGTGGACGACGAGGCGGTCGGGCAGCTCGACGATGCGACGCCACACCCGCCCCGGACGGGCGTCCCCGCTCACCTGCGCCTCCGGGTAGGCCACGTCGCAGGCGTCGTTGTAGGCCCCGGCGAGAGCGGTGGTGACGTCGCTCGCGGCAGGGTCCGCCAGCAGCTCGTCGTGCTCGACCAGGAAGTCGTACCACCGTTTGAGGAGGGCGTTCGTCGACTCTCCCGCCACGTGGTTTCGCACGTAGTAGGGGTCGACGAGGATCCTGTCGGCTTCGCCGGCGAGCAACTGGGTCGCGCCGTGCGAGAACAGCGTCGCCATGGTCAGCGCCGTCGAGGCGTCGCCGGTCTCGTCGTCCACGGCGTCGTACACGTGCTGGTAGGCAGCCAGGACGACGGGCCTGCCACGGGCCACCACCCGAGCGCGGACGGTGGTCGCCGCGAGGGCCTCGAGGGTGGTCTGAGGCTCCCACGGCTCGATGTAGACGGCATCCTGCGGCGCCTCGGCCAGCCTGACGGTCCCGAAGTCGTTGACGTGGTTGAACACCAACCGGGCGTCCGGCAGGCGCCTACGGACCTCGCGGACGAGCGTGTCGAAGGACGCCGCCACGTCAACCGCGCTGCCGTCCGGGCGAACCGCCCACGTCGGGTAGCCGTACTGGTCGAGGTGGAAGCCGTCGAAGCCGAGCCGCGCGGCGCTCGCCACGAGGTCGGCGGCGAAGTGGTCGAGCCAGTCGGGCGCGGCGGGGTCGACCAGTTGCAGGAAGTCGGCGAGACTGTACGGCTCCCCGGTGGGACGCAGCAGCGCGTCGTGCTCCCACCGTCCCCACTCCTGCGCACCCACCGCGTAGACGGCCGCGTAGCCGAGTGCGCTCGCCCCCGCCTGCCGGACTGCCTTCACGAGCGCCTCGACCGTCGCGAGCGAGATCGGCTGTCCCAGCGGGTCGGCGTACTCCTCGCCCCCGCCGAGCAGGTCGGCGTGACGGTAGGCCCAGTCGTAGAACTGCACGCCGGTGAGGTGCAACCGGCGCACCTGGTCCACGAGCGCGGACGGGTCCCTCCCGGGCAGGTAGCTCGCGACGAAGCCGTAGCGCAGCCTGGCGCGGGGCACTCGCTGGACGTCCACAGCCGTCCGCCAGGTTCCCTGCGGCGACGTCAGTTCGACGCCGTAGCCGCCCGGGGGCAGGACGCCGAGCGACACCAGCCCTGGCCCCCGGACGTCCTGGCTCGCCAGCACTCGCCCAAGGTGCCGGACGGCGAGCCGTCCACCGTCGATGTCCCTCAGCTCGACGCGCACCGGCTCACCCGCCGGGACGACGGCCAGTTCGGGAAGCAGCTCGCTCATCCCTTCACCGCCCCCGACGTGAGGCCCTGGATGAAGTGCCGCTGGAAGACGAGGAACACGATGATGACAGGCACTATCGCGATCGCCGACGCGGCGAAGACGAGCCCCCACTGGACGGCGTTGTTGCCCGACCCCGCGAACAGCCTGATGGCGATCGGCAGCGTCTTCAGTTCGGGGGTGTTGATGATGGTGAGCGCCCACGCGAACTCGTCCCACGCCGCGAAGAAGGTGAAGATCGTCGCCGTCGCCAGCCCCGGCCTCGCCAACGGGAGGGCGAGCCTCCAGTAGCGCGTCCACGAGTTGGCGCCGTCCACCTGCATGGCCTCGTCCAGCTCACCGGGGATGGATTCGAAGAAGCCACGCAAGAGGAACGTGTTGATCGCCAGCGAGCCTGCCACGTAGAAGATGATCAGGCCCAGGTGGTTGTCGAGCAGCCCCAGGTACTTGGTCAGGATGAACTGCGGGATCAGCAGCATCACGGCGGGAATCATGAGACCCACCAGCAGGATGCGGAAGAGCAGTTCCCGTCCGGCGAACCTGAACCTCGCGAACGAGTAGGCCATCATCGAGCTCAGCAGCAGCGAGACGAGCGTCGAGACGCTCGCCACGTAGAGCGAGTTGAAGAAGTACCTCGGCACGTCCTGCGTGGTCAGCGCCTTGGAGTAGTTGGCGAGCGTCGGCGGGTCGGGGATGAGCTGCGGCGGCATCGTCAGCACGTAGCTCTGCTCGGTGAACGAGATCGAGAGCAGGTAGAGGAACGGTGCCACCATGACGGCGGCGCCGGCCAGCAGGACGAGCAGCCGCACCGCGGTGAGCGGCCAGGGCAGGCGGCGGGTCATTCGGCGTACCCCCCGTCGGCGCTGCGGAAGAGCCGCAACTGGACGAGCGACAGCGCGAGCACCAGGAGCGTGAGCAGCACGGCGATGGCGGAGCCGTAGCCGAAGTCGAGATTGCCGAAGGCCTGTGTGTACATGTAGGTGAGCAGCACCTCGGTCCGTCCGGCGGGGCCGCCGCCTGTCATGAGGTAGACCGAGATGAAGACGTTGAACCCGCCGATGACGAGCATGATCGTCACGAAACCGAGGGCAGCCCTGATGGCGGGCAGCGTGACGGCGCGGAACCGCTGCCAGGGGCCGGCGCCGTCGATGGTCGCCGCCTCCATGAGCGACTGGGGGACGCCTTGCAGGGCGGCGAGGAAGATCATCATCGACCA
>JAEWIK010000369.1 GCA_023387135.1 Actinomycetes bacterium
CGTCCGGGTTCCAGAGGGCGAGCAGGTCCGCCTCGGGCAGCGGCCGGTCGGCCTGCCGCAGCGCGCCGAGCAGGACGCCGCGCGCCTGCCTGTCGGTGCCCTCGTAGGGCTGGTGCCTGCGTCCTTCCGCGGTTCGGGGACGTCCCAGGGCCAGCCAGGCGCAGCTCGCCGCGACGGGGCACTCGTCGCAGCGCGGGCTCATCGCGGTGCACAGCGTGGCGCCGAACTCCATGGCTCCGACAGACCAGCGCACCGCCTCGGCGTCGTCGGCCGGGAGCCAGTCCGCGGCACGGGCCCGCTCGGCGACCGAGAGTGACCGGCCGGGGAGTTCCTCGCCGCCTTCCAGCCGGGCGATCACCCGCCGCACGTTGGTGTCGAGCACGACGTGACGCCTGCCGTGGGCGAAGGTCGCGACGGCGGCGGCCGTGTACTCCCCGACGCCGGGCAGCGCGCGCAGGTCGTCCAGCGACGACGGGACCTCGCCGTCGTGGCGTTCGAGGATCGCCGTCGCGGCCTGATGCAGCCGCAGCGCCCGGCGGGGGTAGCCCAGCCTCCCCCAGGCGCGGACGGCCTCGCCCGCCGGCTCGGCGGCGAGGGCGGCGGGAGTCGGCCAGCGCGCCAGCCACTGCCGCCAGGGCTGTTCCACCCTCGACACCGGCGTCTGCTGCAGCATGAACTCGCTCACCATCACTCCCCACGGGGTGACGCCGGCGGCGCGCCACGGCAGGTCACGCGCGTGGGAGGCGTACCACGCGATCACCTCCAGGGCGACTGCAGTTCGGTCCACCGGGCAACCCTATGCGGTCAGCCGGGGCACTTCTCGGTCGGGATGGGCGGGTAGCGGCGTGGGGTGCGGCCCGCCGCGGCGCGGGGAATCTAGCCTTGCGCCATGGGATCTGTGCTCCACCCTGTCGGCCCGGAGCAATCCTCGGTCTACTGGCGCCGCCGGGCTCTCGTACTGGTGCTGGCGCTCGTCGTCGTGGTGGCGCTGGTCGTCGGCGTGTGGTGGGCGTGGCCCGGGAAGGGCGCCGTGAGCGCCGTCCCGCCGCCCCCGTCGTCGACGCCCTCGGTGCAGCCCAGTTCGACGCCGGCCTCCTCGAGCGCCAAGCCGTCCCCCACCGCCACCCCGACGGCCACCGCCACGGCCCCGGCCGCCCCCACCGCCTGCGACCCGGCGTCGGTGAAGCTCGGGGTCAAGGGCTTCGCGCGGGTCAAGCTGTCGGGCAAGCAGCAGTTCGCCCTCACCGTGACGAACAGCGGGAAGGTGGCGTGCATCCTCACCGTCAACGCCGACAGCTACACGCTGACGGTGAAGTCGGGCAAGGACAGGATCTGGAGCACCGCCGACTGCGCGAAGTGGCTGCCGTCCAAGAAGCTCACCGTGAAGCCGAGCGCCGCCTACGAGTTCAAGGTCACCTGGCCGCTGGTCAGGTCGAAGGCTTCCTGCAAGACCACCAAGGACCCCCTCAACGCGGGCACCTATGTGGCGACCGCCCTGTTCCGCGGCACCGCCTCCGCACGCCAGGTGATCCGGCTCACGAAGTAGGGCGGTTGTCCGCCGCCGGCGTCGAGCACGGGCGGGGCCGCGGAGGTCAGCCCTGCAGGTCGATCCGCTCGCTGAAGGTGGTCTCCGTCAGCCGGGCCAGGCCGTCGCGCACGATCCTCACCACCGCGTAGTCGACACCCTCGACGCTCATCAGCTCGTTGGCGCTCGCTCCGAGCATCGCCTGCAACGACCCGAAGTGGTCGACGAGCCTGTCAGCAGCGCCGCGCGGCAGCCTGCCGAGCTGGGCGAGCTGGCGGTAGCCGCGCACCGGCAGCCGGGCGTCCAGGGTGCCGGGGACGAGCCGGATCTTCTTCGCCACCAGGGCGGGGTCGAGCAGGTCGTCGGCGGCCAGCGGACGCAGCGCCGCCAGTTCCAGCGACGTCTCGCCGGTGCCGTAGTCGCGGGCGAGCGCGTCGGCGAGTTCGGGCACGCCGGCGGTGAGTTCCTGCAACTGGAGCGCGACCATGCGGCCGTCGGTGCCGAGTTCGACGAGGATGTCGCCGATCTCGTCGGCGAGGCGCCGCACCTGCTCGACGCGCTTGGCGACGCCGGCCACGTCCTCGACGGTGACGGCGTCCTGCACCTCCAGGGTGGTCAGCCGGTTGGCGGCGTCGGCGAGCCGGTCGCGGTAGCGTCCGAGCGTCGCCAGCGCCTGGTCGGCGCGGGCCATCAACTGCTCGGGACGCTGCAGCGGATAGCGGTAGCCGTCGAGGAAGAGCGCGATCGAGGACATCGACGCGGAGACTGTGACGACCGGCAGCCCCGACTGGCGGGCGACGCGGTCGGCGGTCCGGTGCCGCGTGCCGGTCTCGGCGGTGGGCAGGGACGCGTCGGGCATGAGGTGGGCGCCGGCATGGACGATCCTGGTCAGGTCGGCGTCCAGCAGGATGGCGCCGTCCATCTTGGCCAACTCGCGCAGGGCCGTCGACGTCAGCGGCACGTCCACCGCGAACCCTCCGGTGACCAGGCCCGCCACCTTGTCGTTGGACCCGAGCACGATGAGGGCGCCGGTGCGTCCGTGCACGATCCTGTCCAGGCCGTCCCGCAACTCGGTGCCCGGACTGACCAGGGCAAGTTGCTCGCGGAGCCGGTGCCGCAACGCTCGATCCACAGTTTCCTCGCACGCTCTCGGGGTGCCTTCAGCCTAGGGCCTGCCACCAGCGCTACCTAGGCGTGGACGAGTGTCAGTCGCCGGCGACCATCTCGAGGTGCGGGCGGCCCTCGTCGGAGGTGCGGCGGCGGGCGTCCCGGCGCAGGCCCAGCATGCCGAGGGCGTCGGCGACCGTGGCAGCCTCGATGACCCGCATGCCGGTGCCCTTCACCGCGCTGCCCTGCGGCACTATCGCCACCGGGAAGCCCAGTCTTCCCGCCTCGGAGAGCCTGCGTTCGAGGCCCGGCACGCGGCGCAACTCGCCCGACAGGCCGACCTCGCCGAGGGCGACGATCGGGTAGCTGAAGGCGTGTTCGGCGGCGGCCGACGCGACGGCTATCGCGATGGCGAGGTCGGCGGTCGGGTCGCTGACGCTGGCGCCACCGACCGTCGAGACGTAGACCTCGCGGGTGTGCAGCGTGACGCCAGCCTTGCGTTGCAGCACGGCGAGGATCATCGACACCCTGCCGAACTCGACGCCGTGGGTGACCCGTCGCGGCGCGGGAGCCGCGGTCGGCACGACGAGCGCCTGCACCTCGGCCAGCAGCGGACGCCTGCCTTCCAGGCTCACCGCCAGGCAGGTGCCGGCGGCGGGCTCGCTGTGCCGGGAGACGAACAACCCCGACGGGTCCGGCACCTCGCGGATGCCGCCGGCGTCGAGCTCGAAGCAGCCGACCTCGTCGGCGGGGCCGTAGCGGTTCTTCGTGGCCCTCAGCATCCTGAAGCCCGAGTGCCTGTCGCCCTCGAAGGAGAGCACGACGTCGACGAGGTGTTCGAGCGTCCGCGGCCCGGCGACCGAGCCGTCCTTGGTGACGTGGCCGACGAGGATCACCGGCAGGGCGAGTTGCTTCGCCACCCGCACCAGCGCACCGGTCGCCTCGCGCACCTGGGTCACCCCGCCCGGCACCCCGTCCACCGACGGCAGGCTCACCGTCTGGATCGAGTCGAGCACGAGCAGTTTGGGCTTCAGTTGCTCGATGTGCCCGAGCACCGTGGCGAGGTCGGGCTCGGCGGCGAGGTAGAGCCTGTCCTGGACCGCTCCCGTCCGCTCGGCACGCTGCCTCACCTGGCCGGCGGACTCCTCGGCGGTGACGTAGAGGGTGTCGTGGCCCGCGGCGGCCCAGCGCGCGGCGACCTCCAGCAGCAGCGTCGACTTGCCCACGCCAGGCTCGCCCGCGAGCAGGATGACGCCGCCCGGCGTGATGCCCTTGCCGAGCACCCTGTCGAGTTCGCCGATGCCGGTCGGGACGCCCGCGGTCGTGCTCGCATCCACCCGCGAGATCGGCAGGGCGGCGCGCGCCGGGTTGACGGCGTTCACCGACGCGGTGGGGGCGTGGACCTCGGAGACGCTGCCCCACGTCTGGCACTCGCCACACCGTCCCACCCAACGTGCCGACTGCCAGCCGCACTCGCTGCACCGGTACGAGGTCGAGGGGTTCTTCGCCATGCCCAGCACCCTAGGCGACGGCACTGACAGGGCCCGCGACACGCCAGCCCGCCGCTATGCGGAATCGTTACAGACTGCCGCTGGACAGACGGCGCACGCAAAGGCTAGGTTGAACGAAAACCTTTTCGGGAGTTTCAAAGACGCCTGTCCGAGGGCGTCACGCTCGCAGCGGCTCCCGTCAACGCCAGGAGATCGATGATGACTCGAAGGTGGCTCAAAGCCTTTTCGTTGGTGGTGGGCGTCGCCCTGCCACTCACCCTGGTCGCGTGCTCGTCGGGCGGCGCGACCCCCACCGCCGCACCCTCAGCGGGTGCGTCGAACGCCGAAGGAACCGATGACGGCGCGAAGCTGACCCTGTGGACCCGCGCGCCCCTGGAGAAGCAGGCCAAGCTGCTCGTCGAGGCCTACAACGCCAGCCACAAGAATCAGGTCGAGCTCACCGTCGTCCCCAACGACGACTACGTGGCCAAGGTGGGCGCCGCTGCCGGGTCGAAGGGCCTCCCCGACCTGTTCGCCGCCGACATCGTCTACGTCCCGAACTGGGTGCGCCAGGGACTGTTCCAGGACATGACGGGCAGGATCGACGCCCTGCCCTTCAAGGACTCCATCAACCAGGGTCACGTCACGGCGGGCACCGCCGACGGCAAGAAGTACGTCCTGCCCTTCGTGCTCGACATCTCGATGCTCTTCTGGAACAAGGACCTCTTCAAGGAGGCGGGCCTCGACCCCGAGAAGGCTCCCGCCAGCATGGCCGAGTACGCCGACGCCGCCAAGAAGATCCAGGGCCTCAACAAGCCGGGCGTCTACGGCACCGCGACCGGCCTGAACTGCGGCGGTTGCATGGTGTTCACGTGGTTCCCCAGCATCTGGGCCTCCGGCGACCAGGTCATGAACCCCGACGGCACCCAGTCCCTGCTGAACGGCGCCAACGCCAAGAAGGTCTTCGACACCTGGCGTGACCTGTGGAGCGCCGGCGCGGTCCTGCCGTCGTCGAAGGACGAGGCAGGCGCGACCTGGACCGCGGGCTTCACCGAGGGCAAGGTCGGCCTGATGTTCTACCCGGCCACCCTCATGTCCTCCACCCCGTTCGACGCCGGCGTCGCGGGCATCCCCGGCGTGAGCGGTGGCGCCTCCACCTTCGTCGGTGGTGACGGCATCGGCATCTCCAAGGACTCCACGAAGGCCGACCAGGCCTGGAACTTCCTGAACTGGATGATGTCCGAGGACGCTCAGGTCGGCGTGCTCGCCAAGGACAACGACGCCGTCTCCCGCGGCGACCTCGCCAACAACGAGTACGCGTCCAAGGACCCGCGGATGGTGACTGTCAACCAGGTAGCGGCCAAGGGCCAGACCCCGGTCGCGCTGAACTTCCAGCAGGCCTTCAACGCAGTGGGTAGCCCCTGGGTGACGATGGTGCGCAACCAGGTGCTCAACGGCGCGAACACCGTCGACGCCGACAACGAGCAGATCACGGCGATTCTCGCCCAGCAGTGAGAGTGAGGCTGCCGGGCGCCGCGAGAGCGTCCGGCAGCCTCGTCGCTGCCGGTGTGGACAGGAAGGTCGAGCATGTCAGTCACCTCCGCGCTCGCGGGCACCACCCGCGCGGTGCGCAATTCGAGAGGCAGGGGAGGTCCGCGGACCTCCTGGCAAGGGGCTCTCTACGCGTTGCCCAACGCGCTGTTCGTGATCGGGCTGTTCGTCCTGCCGCTGCTGCTGGTGCTCCAGATGTCCGGCTCCAAGTGGCCGCTGCTCGGCGGCAACCAGGGCTGGAACTTCCCACAGAACTACGCCAAGGCCGTCGGTCACAGGCTGTTCGCCGACTCGGTGGTGTTCACGCTCAAGTACACGGCGCTGGCCACTGTCCTGCTCATAGTGATCGGGCTCGCCCTGGGGTTGCTCGTGCAGGAGTCGAGTCGCTGGAAGGGCTTCCTGCGGACATCGTTCCTGCTGCCGAGCGCGCTCGGGCTGGCCTCGGCGTCCCTGCTCTTCTACGTCCTCTACTCACCGATCGCCGGTCCGTTCGCTCCCCTCATGGAGCAGTGGGGCTTCTCCTTCCTCGGCACGCCGACGGCGGCGCTGGTGTCCACCACCTTCCTCATCGTCTGGCGGTACGCGGGCTTCTACATGCTGCTGATGCTCGTCGGGCTGCAGCGGATCCCGCTCGACGTCTACGAGTCGGCCAGGGTCGACGGCGCGTCACGGGGGCAGACGTTCTGGTACGTGACGCTGCCGCTGCTCCGCTCGACGCTCGCGCTGACCGTCGTCATGTGCGTCACGGGGTCGCTGCTGGCATTCGAGCAGTTCTACATCCTCACCAAGGGCGGGCCCGACAACTCCACGATCACTGTCGTGCAGTTGATCTACAGCGTCGCCTTCCAGGGGCAGAACGATCTCGGGATCGCCGGGGCGCTGTCGGTGATAGCGCTCATCGCCCTCGTCATCATCAACGTCGTCCAGATCCGCGCCTTCGCGAAGGACTCCGAATCATGACCACCACGACCCATGCGGTGACGGCGCCGCACGCCGCAGCCCCCCGCGGCTGGCGGGACGCGGCCATCAAGACGCCGTTCTTCGTCCTGACCACGGGCCTGGCGATCCTGTTCCTCTACCCGCTGCTGTGGACCGCCGTCGCCTCGGTGTCGCCGCGCGCGGGCACCGCGCAGGCGCAGGGCTTCGGTTTCAACAACTACCTCACCCTCGCCAACTACCAGGCGGGCATCTGGCAGTACCTGTTCAACTCCAGCTTCGTGTCCTTGCTCACGGTGGCGCTCACCCTCGTGGTGGCCACGCTCGCGGGTTACGCCTTCGCGCGCTTCACCTTCTTCGGCAAGGACGCGCTGTTCCTGGGGACGCTGGCCATCCTGATGGTGCCGTATGCGACCCTCCTGATCCCGCTGTACGTGCTGCTGAACTCGGTGGGCCTGCAGAACTCGCTGGTGGGGGTGGCGCTCGTCCTCACGATGTTCCAGCTACCGTTCTCGGTCTTCATGATGCGGATCTCGTTCGAGTCGGTCCCCAGGGAGCTCGACGAGGCGGCGAGGGTGGACGGCGCCACCTCGTTCGGGGTGCTGACGAGGGTGTTGCTGCCGGCCGTCCAGCCGGGCCTGATCACCGTGGGCCTGTTCTCGTTCCTCGCCGCCTGGAACGACTTCATGGCGCCGCTCATCCTGATCAACGACAGCAACCGGATGACGCTGCCGCTGGCGATCTCCAACCTGCGCGTGCAGGTGCAGGGCGTCGTCGACTACGGCGCGACGGAGGCGGGAGTGGTGATCCTCGCACTGCCCTGCTGCATCATCTTCATCCTGCTGCAGCGCCACTACGTACGGGGGTTCATGTCGGGAGCGCTGAAGGGATGACCGGAATGTCACAGTCCAACACCATCGAGCAGGGCGGGATCCCCGTCGCCCCGAGCTCCGGGGTCCTCACCCCCCTGGGCCTGGGAGCCGTCAGGATCACGGGCGGATTCTGGGCCGAGCGGCAACGCGTGAATGCCGAGACGTCCCTCGCCCACTGCGACACCTGGGAGCAGCGCAGCGGCTGGATCGACAACTTCGTCCGCGCGGCGGGCGGCGAGGACGCGACCCGGACCGGGATGTCGTTCTCCGACTCCGACGTGTACAAGATGCTGGAAGCGATGGCCTGGGAGGTCGCTCGCAGCGACGACCCCGTGCTCGACGCCCGCATCGAAGAGATCGCCGGCCTCATGGCGGCGGCCCAGCGTCCCGACGGCTACCTCAACACGCACTTCGACGGTCCCGGCCTGCCCGCCCGGTACTCCGACTTCGAGTGGGGGCACGAGCTCTACTGCTACGGGCACCTGTTCCAGGCCGCCGTCGCGAGGCTGCGCTCGGGGCGCCGAGGGCTCCTCGTCGAGGTCGCGCTCAAGGCCGCCGACCACGTCTGCGGCGTCTTCGGGGACGGTGGTCTCGAGGCCATCTGCGGTCACCCCGAGGTCGAGGTGGCCCTGGTCGAGTTGTACAGGGCGACGGGGGAGCGGCAGTACCTCGATCAGGCCCGCCGCTTCATCGAACGCCGCGGCCACCGGCTGTTGGGCGAGATCGAGTTCGGCGCCGACTACTTCCAGGACGACCTGCCGGTGCGCGAGGCCACAGTCTTCCGCGGGCATGCGGTCAGGGCCGGCTACCTGGCGGCGGGCGCCGTGGACGTGGCAGTGGAGACAGGCGACGACGAGTTGCTCGCCATCGTGAGGGCGCAGTACGACGCCACGCTCGCCCGCCGGACCTACCTCACCGGCGGGGTTGGGGCGCGTCACGCCGGCGAGGCCTTCGGCGAGGACTGGGAACTGCCCGCCGACCAGGCCTATTGCGAGACCTGCGCCGCCATCTCCTCTGTCATGGTCTCCTGGAGGTTGCTGCTGGCGACCGGCGACGAGAAATACGCCGACGTCATGGAGCGCACTCTCTACAACGCCATCGCCGTCTCGCCGTCCGCCACGGGCGACGCCTTCTTCTATGCCAACCCGCTCCACAAGCGGGTTCCAGGCCAGCCGTCCGACCCTGACCAGATCTGCCCCCGCGCGGCATCCCAGATGCGGGCGCCGTGGTTCACGGTGTCGTGCTGCCCCACGAACGTGGCGCGGTTGTTCGCCTCGATCTCGTCCCTCTGGGCGACGGTGGACGGCGCGACCCTCCGGCTGCACCAGTTCGGCGCCGGCGTGATCGACACCCGGTTGGTGGACGGGCGACGCGTCGTGCTCACGGTGCGCACCGGCTATCCGTTCGACGGCGACGTCGAGGTCGAGGTTCTGGAGGCGCCAGCGGGCGAATGGGAACTGGCGCTCAGGGTGCCGGGCTGGGCCCGGGCGAGTTTCGAGGGCCTCACGAGGTCGGGGCGGCTCGCGTCGGCGCGCAACCTGCGAGACGGCGAGCGCGTGAGGATGCACCTCGACCTCGCCCCCCGCCTGGTCACCGCCGATACCAGGATCGACGCTGTCCGCGGCTGCGTGGCGGTCGAGCGCGGGCCGCTCGTGCTGTGCCTGGAGTCCGTCGACCTTCCCGGCGGCGCGATGGTGGACGAGTTCCACCTCGACGCCGCGGCGGGGGCGCTGGCCGACGGTGACGGTGCTGCGGTGAGCGGCAGGC
>JAEWIK010000399.1 GCA_023387135.1 Actinomycetes bacterium
CGGGATCTCGGTGTCGACCTTGTCGGTGGAGATCTCCACGAGGGGTTCGTCCACCTCGACGGTATCGCCGACGTTCTTCAGCCAGCGGGACACAGTGCCCTCGTTGACTGACTCACCGAGCTGGGGAAGCACTACCTCGACGGCGTCGCTCGCCGCCGCCGGAGCCGAAGGAGCCGGAGCGGGCTCGGCGGGCGCCGGTGCCTCGGCCTGCGGAGCCGGGGGAGGGGTCTGGGGCTGCGCCGCCTGCGGGGCCTGTGCCTGGGGAGCCTGCTGCTGCGGCTCGGGCTGCGCCTGCTGCTGCGGTTCGGGCTGCGCCTGCGGGGCGGGCGCCGGCTCGGCGGCGGGTGCCTCACCCTGCGGTGCCGGTGCCTCGGAGCCTGCCTCGTCCGCCTCGCCGATCACCGCGAGCACGGTGCCGACCGCCGCCGTGGCGTCCTCCTGGACGAGGATCTCGAGGACGACTCCCGCCACCGGCGAAGGGATCTCGGTGTCCACCTTGTCGGTGGAGACCTCCACCAGAGGCTCGTCGACCTCCACCTGATCGCCGACGCGCTTCAGCCACCGCGAGACTGTGCCCTCGGTGACGCTCTCGCCGAGCGCGGGGAGTGGGACGGGAGTGGACATGGCGTGAGCTCCTTTGGCGACAGTCTGGGGTGCTTTCCTCCGCATCAGAGTATCCCGCTCACCGACAGGCTGGCATAGCACGGCACCTGCAGCGGACGCCGGTCACGGCGGGCGGACGCCGTCGCTCGTGCTCGAACTCCCCGGTGGAGTCGTGGCGGTCGGAGATAATGGGGCCCGTGGGTTGGTTCTCGAGGCGTCGGCGCAAGGCAGGCACGCAGGCGCGCGCCAATGAACTGGAAGCCGCGACCGTCGCGCACCTCGAACAGTTCCTCGCGAGCCGGCGCGGCGTCGAGGCGTTCATCGAGTTGCCCACGACGATGGCGCGCGCGACCCTGCTGCTGATCGCTTACGACGGGGAATGGACGCGCCGCAGCGTCGAGTCGGTCGACTGGGCGCGACGTTTCGCCGCCAGCCACGGCCTGCCGAGCTACGACGCCGGAGTGGTCGGCTACCCCCAGCGCATGCGCGACTACAACGCGCGCCAGCGTTCGGCTCGCGACTGAGCCTCAGCCGTTCTCGCCGAGCTTCAGCACCGCGCGGAACGCGCCGATCAGTGCCTCACCCAGCGCGGCTCCGGGGCCCGGCGACGTCCTGCCCATGAGCGAGGCAGCCGAGCCACCGCAGGCGTACAGCCCGGCGAGCGGCGAGCCGTCCGGACGCAGGACGCGACCGTCGGCGTCGACCAGCACGCCTCCCTTGGTGCCGTGGTCGCCGGGGTACACCCTGACCGCCCAGAACGGCGGCTTGTCGAGCTTGCCCAGGGACGGGTTCGCCTTCTTGCGTCCGCCGGCCTCGCCGCGGTGGTAGGTGAGGTCCACCCCCTTGCGGGAGAAACCGTTGAACTCGACGACGGTGCCGAGCAGGCCCGCCCTGTCGATGCCGAGCTGCTGGGCGAGGTCGTTCAGCGAGGTCGCCTTCACGATGTCGCCGGACTCGATCGCCGCGCGCGGGACCGAGCCTGCAGGCCAGGGCCCGAGCGGCACCTCGCGGCGGTGCCGGTTGTCCATGATCAGGTAGGACGGGATGGCACGGACGCCGCGGCTCCTGTCGTAGAGCGCGCGCCCCGCGTCGGTGTCCGGACCGGCCTCGTCGAAGAACCTGCTGCCTGCCGAGTCCACGATGATGCTGTGGGCGGCCGCACGGGCCTCGTCGAGCTCGTACGCCTCTGAGCCCGTGACCATGACCGGAGTCCACCAGGCCTCGTCGAGCGCGCCGGTGCCTGCGCCGTGGGAGACGGCGAGGTTGAGCAGGCCGCCGTCCCCGACCCCGTGGGAGACCGACCACGCCGAGTCAGTGGGCAGCGGCAGGTACTCCTCCCGCAGCCCCTGGTCGGCCTCGAAGCCGCCGCCGGCGAGCAGGACGCCCAGCGTCGCCCTCACCTGGGTCGCGGCCTGGGCTTCGGAGCCCTGGACGGTCCGCCTGACCACCACGCCGGTGATCCTGTCGGCCTCGGTGAGCAGGTCGACCACCTCGGAGTCGAGCCACAGTTCGACCCCAGTCCCGACCGCGCGATGCAGCAGTTCGCCCGCCAGTGCCTCGCCGGTGCCCCGGCTGGCGTGCCGCGTGAGGGTCGCGCCGATGACCCGCGTCCGCACGTCCTGGCGAGCCGCGGGCGGGGGAGTGCGCAGGGACTCGTTCCACTCGCCCAGCACGCGCCTGTCGAAGGGTTCGCAGTGGACCACCCTGCCGCCCGGCTTCGCGCCCGGCGACTCGAGGTCGTAGTCGGCGACCTCCTTGCCGGCGACGAGCGGCAGCTTCGAGGACGCCAGCCAGCGTCCGAGCTTGCCCGCGGTCTCGACGTAGGCGGTGCGGCGCTCCAGGGTCGAGGTGGTGGTGGGGGCGCCCAGCACAGCGTGCAGGTACTCGGCGGCCTCCTCGACCGAGTCCTTGACGCCGAGCTTGCCCATCAGGTGATTGGCAGGGAGCCACAGCCTGCCGTCTCCCAGGGCCGTGGCACCGCCCGCCAGCGGGCTCGCCTCCACGACGAGCACCTCGTGCCCGAGGCGGCGTGCCGCCACCGCCGCCAGCAGGCCGGCAGCGCCGGCACCGACGACGACGAGATCGGTCTGGATGGCGTCCATTCAGCTTTCCAGCGCGTGCGCCAGGGCGATGAGCGTCCTGACAGACATCCCGGTGCCGCCGGCGGGGACGTAGTGGTAAGGCTCGTGCGGGTTGAACGCCGGCCCGGCGATGTCGAGGTGCGCCCACGGGATCTCGGTGGGGACGAACTCGGAGAGGAAGGCCGCGGCGGTCAGCGCCCCGCCCATCCTGTCGCCGGAGGACTTGATGTCGGCCACCGTCGAGTCGAGCTTGCCGCGGGCCTCCTCCGGGATCGGCAACTGCCAGAACAGCTCGCCCGCCACCTCGGCGGCGTCGAGGATCTGGTCGGCGGTCTCGTCGTCGCGGGCCATGAGCCCCGCCACCCGCTCGCCCAGGGCCACCACGCAGGCGCCCGTGAGGGTCGCGACGTCGATGACGAGGTCGGGAGACTCCTCGGACGCCTTGGCGAGGGCGTCGGCCATCACCAGGCGACCCTCGGCGTCGGAGTTGGCGTTCTCGACAGTCTTCCCGCTGTACATCGTGAGGACGTCGGAGGGACGGTAGGCGGACCCCGACGGCATGTTCTCCGCGAGGGCCGCGTAGGCGGTCACCTTGAGGTGCAGCCCGGCTTCGGCGATGGCGGTGACGGCCGCGACGACCGAGGCCGCTCCGGACATGTCGTCCTTCATGGTGTACATGCCGTCGGCCGGCTTGAGGTTCAGGCCGCCGGTGTCGAAGGTGATGCCCTTGCCGATGAGCGCCAGGTGGAACTTCGCGCCGCGCGGGGAGTAGCTCACCTTGACCAGCCGGGGCTTGCGGGCGGAGCCCGAACCGACGGCGAGGATGCCGCCGAAGCCGTCCTTCTCCAGCGCCTTCTCGTCCCAGACCTCGACGGCGAGCTTGCGGGCCTTGGCGACCTTGCCGATCTCGTCGGCGAAGGACTCGGGGTACAGCGCGTTGGCGGGGGTGTTCACCCAGGTGCGGGTGAGGCAGACCGCCGTCGCCGTCGCGGCGCCGAGGTCGAGGGCCCGCCTCGCCTCGGGCTTGCGCGCGGCGCTGGTCACGAGCTGGATCGCGCCGACGCCAGGCTTGCCGCCGCTGGGCGGGAGGTAGCTGTACGAGCCGAGCAGGGCACCCTCGACGGCCCCCTTGACCACCTGGGGTTCGATAGCGTCGAGGCTCACCGCCACCTGCAGCGGCTTGCTGCCGGTCAGGCCCATCGCCACGCGCAGCGCGCTGCCCGCGGCGCGGCGGACGTCCTCCGGAGAGACGTCGATGTCGCCCAGGCCGACCACCACCACGCGCTGTCCGCGCGGGCCCGGCAGCAGGACGGTGGTCCCGGTCTTCGTGGAACCGCCGAGGCCGTGGACGACGCCCGGCAGGTCGCCGCCGAGCGTCGAGGCGAGCGCGCTCGCCAGGTCGTCCGGCACGCCGACGAGGACATCGGAACCCGAGGCGTCGGCCAGCCCGACGACGAGGACGTCGGTGTCCTTTCCGGGTGTTGTGGCGAGCGTGACTGGCGGCAACGTGGTCGGCACGGCGGGGTTCCTCTCGGCTATCTCAAACAGCCCTAAGGCTAACGCTCCCCGGAGTCGAAGCGCGTCCCTCGTGCCAGACTGTGACGGTGTTGAGCTTCACCTTCGCCACGGCAGGACGCATCGTCTTCGGTGCCGGAAGGGTGTCGGAACTGCCCGGCATCGTGGCGGGCCTCGGCGAGCGTCCGTTCGTCTGCACGGGCTCCCGCCCCGGCCGTCACGCGGCGGTCCTCGAAGCACTGCCCGGATCGGCGAGTTTCGCCGTCGCCGGGGAGCCGACCATGGAGGTCGTCAGGGCGGGCGCCGAAGCGGCTCGGGCGCACGGCGCCGACGTGGTCGTCGGGCTGGGCGGCGGTGCCGTCCTTGACGCAGCGAAGGTCATCGCGGCGCTCGTCACCAACGGCGGCGATCCGCTGGACTACGCCGAGGTGATCGGCAGGGGCAGGCAACTGACGGCGAGGTCGCTGCCGGTG
This sequence comes from Actinomycetes bacterium, assembly GCA_023387135.1. Classification (GTDB taxonomy): domain Bacteria; phylum Actinomycetota; class Actinomycetes; order Propionibacteriales; family Propionibacteriaceae; genus Propionicimonas. The sequence continues at coordinate 4,673 of JAEWIK010000399.1, forward strand.
GTCGCGGTGCCCACCACGTCGGGAACGGGCTCGGAGGTGACGGCGAACGGCGTGGTGACCTCCACCGAGCACAAGGTGAAGGTGAGCCTGCGCTCGACGTCCATGCTGCCCGTGGTGGCGCTGGTGGACCCGGAACTGACCCTCGGGGTGCCCCCGTCGGTCACCGCCCACGCCGGGCTGGACGCGCTCGTGCAGTGCATCGAGCCTTTCGTCTCGCAGTTCGCGACGCCGGTCACCGACGGGTTCTGTCGCGAGGGGATCCGTCGGGCGGCCGGCGGCCTGCGACGGGCGTACGCCGACGGGTCGGACCTGGCCGCGAGGACCGACATGAGCGTGTGCTCGCTGTTCGGCGGTCTCGCGTTGGCGAACGCCAAGCTCGGCGCGGCGCACGGCCTGGCGGGCCCGCTCGGCGGGACCCTCGGTGCGCCGCACGGCGCGATCACCGCGTCGGTCATGGTGGAGGTGTCGCGGGCCAACCTCGCCGCGCTGCGGGCCACCGACCCCTCGAACCCGGCTCTCGACCGTTACGCGGAGGTCGGGGAGTTGCTGACCGGGACGAGGGACGCCGAGGCCTACCTCGAGTGGTTCGCGGAGACGACCTCCCTGCTGGGGGTCTCGGGCCTGGCGGCGCTGGGGTTGCGGGACGACCAGGTCGACGCGATAGCGCTCGCGGCGAGCGAGGCGTCGAGCACCAAGGGGAATCCCGTTAGGCTGCCGGTCGGCACCTTTGCCGACATCCTGCGCGCCTCGCTGTAACGCCACGAGCCGAACCCCCGGGGCTCTGAACGAGAAGGACGATCAATGAGCGAACCCCATCGGTCACCTCTGCATGACAGGCATCTCGCGCTGGGCGCGAAGTTCGCGGAGTTCGGTGGCTGGCTGATGCCGCTGCAGTACTCCGGCATCGTCGCCGAGCACAAGGCCGTCCGTTCGGCGGTCGGCGTCTTCGACGTGAGCCATCTCGGCAAGGTGAGGGTCACGGGGGAGGGCGCGGTCGCCTTCCTCAACACCTGCTTCACGAACGACCTGGACAGGATCGGTGCGGGCCAGGCGCAGTACACGCTGGCGTGCAACGCCGCCGGCGGCGTGATCGACGACCTGATCGCGTACCGGATCAGCGACAGCGACGTGTTCCTGATCCCCAACGCGGCGAACACCGCGACCATCGTCGGCGCCCTGGAGGCTGTCGCTCCGGCGGGCATCGAGATCACCAACCTCCACCACGAGTACGCGGTCATCGCGGTCCAGGGCCAGTTCTCGGACGAGACGCTGGGCGCCCTCGGGCTGCCGGTGGGTCACGAGTACATGCACTTCGCCGACAGCAGCTGGGGAGGGACGCCGCTCACCGTCTGCCGGACCGGCTACACGGGCGAACGCGGCTACGAGCTGGTCGTCCCGAGTGCGGCGGCGGGCGCCGTGTGGGACGCGGTCCTGGCGGCGGGCGCCGAGTACGACATCGTCCCTGCCGGGCTGGGGGCGCGCGACACGCTTCGCACGGAGATGGGCTACCCGCTCCACGGCCAGGACCTGTCCCCGGCCATCCCGGCGGTGCAGTCGGGCGCCGGGTGGGCCATCGGCTGGAACAAGCCCGAGTTCTGGGGTTCGGAGGCGCTGCGCGCCGAGAAGGCCGCCGGTGCCGCGAGGCTGCTGCGCGGCCTGAAGTCGACAGGACGCGGCATCCCGCGTCCTCACATGCAGGTCGTCGACACCGACGGCCACACAGTCGGTGAGGTGACGTCGGGGACGTTCTCGCCCTCGCTGTCGTCGGGCATCGGCCTCGCCCTGCTCGACCGCGCCATCACCGTCGGCTCCCGGGTCGGAGTGGTGGTGAGAG
>JAEWIK010000290.1 GCA_023387135.1 Actinomycetes bacterium
CCCTCGACCCGGCCGCGTGGGAGATCGTCATCGCCGAGACCCGGGAGCGCGCGGCGACGTCCCCCGAGGGCGAGGCGGCGACCCTGCAGGACGCCGTGGTGCTCGCCCACCGGCTCCGGCCCGCGGGGTGATCGGAAGGCCGCCCCGCGACCGCTACTCGCAGGCCAGACCGTCCCCGTCGCCGTCGCCGTGGTTGCCGGTGCGGTTGGCGAACCAGTCGTAGATCTCGGCCTGTGCCGGGTCGTCACGGGCGAACGGGCCGGTGGGGTGGTCGCCGGGGTTGCGCTTGAGCCTGCCGCACGACGAGTAGCTCTCCCACCACCTGTCCTGCACCTTCGCGGGAGCCGTCGTCGCCTTGCCGCGACAGCTCGTGGTGACGACGGCGCCGTCCGGGCTCAGGGTGGCGAGCTGCGCGGCGTGGTAGTCGGCCTCGCGGGGATGGGCCGGGTAGCCGTCCCACGAGTCGTAGCGCGCGACGGCGTTGCCCTTCTTCAACTGCTTCAGCCCGAGGTCGACGCCGTCGGCAGTGGTCACGTAGCGGATCAGCCGCCCGTAGGAGTCCTCGGCGTTCTCGCCCGCCGGCAGTTCGAGGGTGATCGGATCGCCGCGCGACACCAGGCGCTCGAGCACCGCCGACGCCGCCTCGTGGCCGCACTCGCCGCGCTCGGGGGTGTCGATGCCCAGCAGGCGTACCTTCCCGGCACTGGACTTGATCGTGTCGCCGTCCACCACCGAGACGAAGGTCGCCTTCTCCCGGACCGCCTTCGCGGCAGGCGTCGCGTGCCCCGCGGGCGACGCCGTGGGCGCCGGCGCGGCGACGGGAGGGAGGATCCTCCCGATCCCCGGCAGGGGGACGCCGTAGACACCGAGGCAGACGACGGCCAGCACGACCAGGCAGGCCAGCAACCAGCCGGTGGTCTTCGTCATGGAGTCGCCCTTCGGTACCCGGCGGATCGTGGGGGACGCCGGGACGCCCGATCCCGCTCGGGCCCGGCCGGGTCCGCCCCCGCGCGAACCGACGAGCCGACACTATCGCCGGAAGGTTCCTCGCGAGGCGGTATCGAGGTGCGCCCTCTCGCGAGCGGGAGGCGTGCCGAGGCCGTTCGGCACGCCTCCCACGTCCATGGGCTAGCCGTGTCGGCCGGCCGCCAGCCTGAGCGAGCCGTCGGGGCGCGGGCCGGGGCCGGGCTCGGCATGCCGGTCGGCGATCAACGCGCGGTAGTGCGCGGCGCTGGCCTTCGGGATGACCCGTCCGGAGGGGAAGTCGACGTAGAACAGGCCGTACCGCAACTGGTAGCCGAACGACCACTCGAAGGTGTCCCACACCGCCCAGTGGAAGTAGGCCTCCACCCTGGCGCCCCGGGTGACTGCCTCGGCGAGAGCGTCGAGGTAGCCGTCGAGGAAGGACACCCGCTCGACGTCGTTGCAGCGGCCCTCGGGGTCGAGGTAGTCCCACAGGCCGATCCCGTTCTCGGTCACCCAGATGGGCAGGCCGGGAGCGAGCGCCGACACCCTCAGCAGCACGCGGGTGAACCCCGAGGGATGGACCGCCACGCCGTTGGCGCTGCGTGGCTCGGGCACCTCGAGCTTCTCCACACCGCGGACCACCGGATCGTTGCCGGGGTCCCCGGCCCTGACGACGTTGTGCTCGTAGTAGTTGATCCCGATGAAGTCGAGCGGCGCCGCGATCGCGGGCAGGTCGATGCCCCTGACGGCGCGCTCGACCGCGTCGGCGCCGAAGTAGGCGGCGGTGTCGTCCGGCAGCGTCCCGGCCAGGACCGGGTCGAGGAACAGCCTGTTCTCGACGAGGTCGGCGGCGGCGGTGGCGGCCCTGTCGGCGTCGGAGTCGGTGGCGGGGACGAGGTCGGAGAGGTTGATCGCCAGCCCCACCCGGGCGTCCGGGGCCTCGCGGCGCAGCACCCGCAACGCCTCGGCGTGCGCCTGCAACTGGACGAGCGCCGTGCGCAGCGCCATGGCCTCGTCGCGCAGCCCGGGGGCGTGCAGGCCGCTGAGGTGCCCGTGGAAGGCCGCGCAGAACGGCTCGTTGATCGTCACCCAGTCGCGCACGAGGTCGCCCAGTTCGGCGACGGCGACCGACGTGAACCTCACGAACGCCGCGACGGTGTCGAGATTCGTCCACCCGCCCCGGTCCTGCAGCCACTGCGGGAGGTCCCAGTGGTAGAGCGTGACGACGGGGGTGATGCAGCGTTCCCGCAGGCCTGTGCAGAACCGCCTGTAGTAGGCGATCCCCTCCGCGTTCGGGCTGCCGTCCGGCCCGGCGATCACCCTCGACCACGAGATCGAGAACCTGTACGTGTCCAGGCCCAGCCAGGACAGCGAGTCGAGCAGCCGATCCGGGTCGTCGTAGACCCTGGCGGCGACGGCGCCCGTGTCGCCCCGCGTGATCGCGCCGGGCCGCGCGCTGAACGTGTCCCAGATGCTGGGGGTGCGGCCTCCCGAGGCGACAGCCCCTTCGAGCTGGTAGGCGGCTGCGGCGCTCCCCCAGCGGACTCCTGCCAGTGCACTCATGTGTGATCGTCTCCTTGTGTGGCGGGGCAAGCGCGTCTAGTAGCCGGCGCGAAGCCCGCTGAGCAGGTTCCGCTGGAGGGCGAAGCAGAGGATGACCGGCGGGAGGGTCAGCATGATGCCGCCCGCCATGAGCTCGCCCCAGTAGATCTTGTAGCCGGTCTGCATCTGCAGCAGGCTCGACGTCAGCGGCATGACCTCCGCGTCGGTGATGAACGTCATCGGGAACAGCAGGTCGGTCCAGCCGGCCAGGAAGCTGTACAGGACCGCCGTCATGATGCCCGGACGGGCCAGCGGCATGACGATCCTGAAGAAGACGGCGAACGGGGACAGCCCGTCGAGCTCGGCGGCTTCCTCGACCTCGCGCGGCACCGTCTCGAAGAACGGCTTCAGGATCCAGATGACGAAGGGCAGGTTCAGCACAGTGACGCCGACGATGACGCCCGTCACCGAGTTGAGCAGCCCGAGCGCCTGCATGATCACGTACAGCGGCACCACCAGGGCCGACGGCGTGACCATCCGCGCCACCAGCAGGAAGCCGAGGGTCGCGCCGCTGCCCCGCCAGGGGTAGCGCGCCAGCCCGTACGCCGCCAGCCCGCCGAGCACGACGCTGACGAGCACCGTGACACCGGCGATGACGGTGGAGTTCAGGAACGAGGACGCGAAGTGGAACCGCGAGAACAGGGTCCCGTAGTGCTGCAGCGTCAACTCGTCCGGCCAGGCCAGCGGCTTGGTGGTGAAGATGTCCGAGTCGCCCTTGAGCGAGGTGAACGCCATCCACAGCATGGGCAGCAGCATCAGCAGCGCGATCAGGGTCAGCACTGTCTGGGACGCCGTGAGCGCGAGCCGCTTGCGCCCGTGGTGCGTGAGGCTCATCGGGAGTTCCTCCGCTGGGAGAGCAGCAGGACGCTGCCGAAGACGAGCGAGATCGCGAGCGCCGCCACCGCCTGGGCCGACGAGGCGCCGAAGTCGAGGTGGGTGAACGCCGTCCGCCAGATCAGCAGCGGGAACACCCTCGTCTCGTCGCCGGGACCGCCACCGGTGGTGGCGAAGACTGTGTCGAAGACCTTGGTGAACGCGTCGACCGCGCGGAAGGCGCCGGTGATCACCATGACCGGCAGGATCGACGGGAGAGTGATCGAGAACAGTTGCCTGACGGGGCCCGCGCCGTCGAGCGCCGCGGCCTCGTACTGGGACGGTTCGATCGACATCACCGCCGCGAGCATCACGAAGAGGACGAAGGGAGTCATCTTCCAGGAGTCGATGACGACGATCGACAGCATCGGGTGCTCGACGAGCCACGGGATCCTCGTCCCGAACAGCGCGTTGACGGGCCCGAACTGCGCGTCCAGCAGCATGCGCCAGGCGTACGCCCCGGCGACGGCAGGGACGGCGAACGGGATGATGTAGGCCGAGCCGAGGACCTTCGCCGCCAGGCGCGACCCCTTGCCGCGGGCCCCGAGCATGACCTGGGCCAGCAGGATCGCACAGCCGGTGCCCAGGACCAGCTCGACGAGCACCGAGGCGACGGTGAACTGGAGGGTCACCGAGAGCGAGTTGGCGACGGTGGAGTCGGTGAGCAGCCTGGCGTAGTTCTCCAGACCCGCCCACGAGACGTCCGACGACGTCAGCGGACGGTAGGTGTGGAACGACAGGTACGCGAGGTAGAGCACCGGGTAGGCCATCACGGCGCCCACGACGAGCAGCGCCGGGAGCGTGAAGGCGATGCCCAGCCTGCGCCGGCGACCCGAAGCCGGGTGCCGCCGACCTGACGAGGGACCGCCGGCCCCCCGGGGGGCGGCGGGGGGGGGCCCCCGGGGGGGGGGGGGG
>JAEWIK010000090.1 GCA_023387135.1 Actinomycetes bacterium
ACGAGATCGACCAGGACAAGATCGACAAGCTCCGCGGCATGGACATCACGTTCGTGACCTCGGCGACCACCGACGAGGAGGGCCGCGCGCTGCTCAAGGCGCTGGGCTTCCCGTTCAAGGCTCCCGAGAACGACGTGAAGACCGTCGTCCGCAAGAGGCCCCAGGCAATCCCCGGCAAGAAGAAGAAGTGAGCTGATCCATGGCCAAGACCGCTCTGAAGGTGAAGCAGGCTCGCAAGCCGAAGTTCGCCGTCCGCGCCTACACCCGCTGCACGCGGTGTGGCAGGCCCAAGTCGGTGTACCGCAAGTTCGGCCTGTGCCGGGTCTGCGTGCGTGAGATGGCCCACAAGGGCGAGCTCCCCGGCGTCATCAAGTCCTCCTGGTGAGACTCTCCCCAGGCCAATCCGACCCGCTGAAGGTCCCTGAGGGAAACCGCGGCGAGAAAGTGAATCACACGTCATGACAATGACTGACCCGATCGCAGACATGCTGACGCGTCTGCGCAATGCGAACCGGGCCTACCACGATTCGACGACCATGCCCCACAGCAAGATCAAGGTGGGAATCGCCGAGATCCTCAAGGCTCAGGGCTACATCTCCGACTTCGAGGTGCTCGACCCGTCCGAGGGCGAGGTCGGCAAGACCCTCAAGCTGCAGCTCAAGTACGGCACGAACCGCGAGCGCGCGCTGGCGGGCGTCCGCCGGATCTCCAAGCCGGGCCTCCGCGTGTACGCGAAGTCGACGGCGCTGCCCAAGGTGCTGGGCGGGATGGGCATTGCCATCATCTCGACCTCGCAGGGCCTGCTGACCGACAAAGAGGCAAAGTCCAAGTCCGTGGGCGGCGAAGTCCTCGCCTACGTTTGGTGATCGAGAGGAATCGACAATGTCACGCATTGGAAGGCTTCCGATCACCGTGCCCGCGGGAGTGGACGTCACCCTGGACGGCCAGACGGTATCGGTGAAGGGCCCGAAGGGCAGCCTGAGCCACGTCGTCCGCGAGCCGATCAGGATCGGACGCAACGAGGCCGGCGAGCTGGAGGTCACCCGTCCGGACGACGAGCGCGAGAGCCGCTCGCTGCACGGCCTGACCCGCACCCTCGTGGCCAACATGGTCACCGGCGTCACCGCCGGCTACGAGAAGAAGCTCGAAATCGTCGGCGTGGGCTACCGCGTCACGCTGAAGAGCCCCACTCAGCTCGAGTTCGCGCTGGGCTTCTCACACCCTGTCACTGTGAACGCACCGGAGGGCATCACCTTCTCGGTGGAGAGCAACACCAAGTTCACCGTGTACGGCATCGACAAGCAGGCTGTGGGCGAGGTTGCCGCCAACATCCGCAAGATCCGTAAGCCGGAGCCCTACAAGGGCAAGGGTGTGCGGTACGCCGGCGAGCGGGTTCGCCGCAAGGTTGGAAAGGCGGGTAAGTGATGGCTATCTCACTGTCTGTGCACAAGGGGGTGGCTGCCCGTCGGGCGGCGCGTCTGCGCCGTCAGGCCCGTGGCCGCAAGAAGATCGCCGGCACGACGCAGCGTCCTCGTCTGGTGATCACCAGGTCGAGCCGCCACATCCTGGCTCAGGTGATCGACGACACCCAGGGCGTCACCCTGGCGGCAGCCTCCACCATGGAGGCCGACGTCCGCGCCGCGACCGGCGACAAGTCGGCCAAGGCCAAGGTCGTGGGCAAGCTCGTCGCCGATCGTGCCAAGGCTGCGGGTGTGGAGAACGTCGTGTTCGACCGCGCCGGCAACAAGTACCACGGACGGATCGCCGCGCTGGCTGACAGCGCCCGCGAAGCCGGCCTCGGATTCTGACGGATTGCGGAAGGGAAGCAAGCGATGAATGGAACCCAGCGCCGCGGTGGCGGTGCCGGTGGTGAGCAGCGTCGCGGCCGCGAGGACCGTCGTGGCCAGAATGCTGTCGCCGAGAAGGAGAAGAGCAACTACCTCGAGCGGGTAGTCGCCATCAACCGCGTGGCGAAGGTCGTCCAGGGCGGTCGTCGGTTCAGCTTCACGGCGCTCGTCGTGGTGGGCGACGGCGACGGCATGGTCGGCGTCGGCTATGGCAAGGCCAAGGAGGTGCCGGCGGCGATCGCCAAGGGCGTCGAGGAGGCCAAGAAGCACTTCTTCCGCGTCCCGCGGATCCAGGGCACCATCCCGCACCCCGTGCAGGGTGAGCGTGCGGCGGGCGTCGTCATGCTGCGTCCGGCGTCGCCCGGTACCGGCGTGATCGCCGGCGGCTCGGCGCGCGCCGTGCTGGAGTGCGCGGGCGTCCACGACGTGCTGGCGAAGTCGCTCGGTTCTGACAACGCGATCAACGTGGTGCATGCCACGGTGGCAGCGCTGCAGAGCCTCGAAGAGCCGGAAGCCGTCGCGAAGCGTCGCGGCATGGCGGTGGCGGACGTCGCCCCGGCCGCGCTGCTGAAGGCACGCGAGGAGGGCAAGCACTGATGGCTCGTCTCAAGGTGACCCAGATCAAGTCGGGGATCAGCGGAACCCAGGTGCAGCGCGACACCCTGCGCTCGCTCGGGCTCAAGCGGATCGGCGACGTGGTAGTGAAGGAAGACCGCCCCGAGATCCGCGGCATGGCCAACGCCATCCCGCACCTCGTGGCAGTCGAGGAGGTTGAGTGACATGGCACTGAAGGTTCATCACCTGCGTCCGGCTCCGGGCGCCAACACCGCCAAGACACGTGTCGGCCGTGGTGAAGGCTCCAAGGGCAAGACCGCCGGCCGTGGCACCAAGGGCACCGGCGCACGCAAGAACACCCCGGAGAACTTCGAGGGCGGGCAGATGCCGCTGCACATGCGGCTGCCGAAGCTGCGCGGTTTCTCCAACCCGTTCCGCGTCGAGTACCAGGTCGTCAACCTGGCCAAGCTCGCCTCCCTCTACCCTGAGGGCGGCGAGGTGACGCCGGCGAGCCTGGTGGCGAAGGGTGCCGTCCGCGACGGCGAACTCGTCAAGGTTCTCGGTAACGGCGAGGTCTCCGTGGCGCTGACGGTGAGCGCGCACGCGTTCTCCGCGACCGCCAAGGAGAAGATCGAAAAGGCTGGTGGAACCGTCACCGAATTGTGACGTTCTGAGCGTTGAAGGGCCGGTCCTACGGGGCCGGCCCTTCGTGCGTACGTAGGCGTTTTCGTCGGTTGGTCCCGGCAGGGTTGTGCTTGGTAGAGTTCGACGGGTTGCCGTCGGCGTCGGGTCGGCGCACCGCAGCAAGGAGAGTCAGGTTCGCATGCTGTCTGCGTTCGCCAATGCGTTCAAGACGCCCGATCTTCGCCGGAAGATCATGTTCACGCTCATGATCCTGGCGGTCTTCCGGCTCGGTTCGGTCATCCCGACCCCGAACGTGAACATCGTGAACGTCGACCAGTGTCGCCAGCTCTCCCTCTCCGGTGAGAGCTCGGGTCTCTACTCGATGATCAACCTGTTCTCCGGTGGCGCGCTGCTGCAGCTCACGATCTTCGCGCTGGGGATCATGCCGTACATCACGTCGAGCATCATCCTGCAGCTCATGGCGGTCGTCATCCCGCGCCTGGAGGCCCTCAAGAAGGAGGGTGCCTCCGGCACGCAGAAGATCACCCAGTACACCCGTTACCTGACGATCGTCCTGGCGGTGCTCAACTCGACGGCGTTCGTGACCCTCGCCGTCAACGGACAGCTCTTCGTCGGCTGCAGCCTCGACCTCGTCTACGACAAGAGCATCTTCCCGATCATCGTGATGATCCTGACGATGACCGCCGGCACCGGCGTCATCATGTGGCTGGGCGAGCTGATCACCGACCGCGGCGTCGGCAACGGCATGTCGGTCATGATCTTCACCCAGATCGCCGCGGCCTTCCCCGCCCAGCTCTGGTCGATCAAGGAGAGCCGTCCCGGCGCCGCCGGCTGGCTCGCCTTCGCCATCGTGATGGTCATCGGCCTCGCGGTGATGGCGGGCGTCATCTTCATGGAGCAGGGCCAACGGAGAATCCCCGTCCAGTACGCCAAGCGGATGGTCGGCAGGAAGCTGCTCGGCGGCTCCACCACCTACATCCCGATGAAGGTCAACCAGGCGGGCGTCATCCCCGTGATCTTCGCCTCCTCGCTGCTCTACCTACCGGTGCTGTACGCGCAGTTCCAGCCAGGCACCATCGACAATCCCAACCCGGTGGCGAGCTGGATCTCCGCCAACCTGGTGCGTGGCGACCACTGGATCTACAACCTCACCTACGCGCTGTTGATCGTGGGCTTCGCGTACTTCTACGTCTCGATCACCTTCAACCCCGAAGAGGTCGCCGACAACATGAAGAAGTACGGCGGCTTCATCCCCGGCATCCGCGCCGGCGAGTCCACCGCCAACTACCTCAAGCACGTGCTCTCCCGCCTGACGGCGCCGGGCTCCCTCTACCTGGCGGTGATCGCGCTGATCCCGACGTTGGCGTTCATCCTGCTCGGGACTCAGGGCAAGTTCCCGTTCGGCGGCACCTCGATCCTGATCATCGTGGGCGTCGGTCTCGACACCGTGAAACAGATCCAGAGCCAGTTGCAGCAGCGCAACTACGAGGGCTTCCTCAGGTAGCCCTGCCGATTCTCGGCACGAGTTTCAGTAGTACCAAGCAAAGGAACATCAGTGAGACTGCTCATCATGGGCCCTCCCGGGGTCGGCAAGGGCACGCAGGCCAAGGGCATCGCTGCCCACTACGAGGTGCCGGCGATTTCCACCGGCGACATCTTCCGGGCCAACGTGCGGAACCAGACCCCGCTGGGCCTGGAAGTCGCGCGCATCATGGCCGAAGGCGCGTACGTGCCCGATGAGATCACTGACGCCATCGTGCGCGACAGGCTCGGTGAGGAGGACGCCGCAGGCGGCTGGCTGCTCGACGGCTACCCCCGCACGCTCGGCCAGGTCGAGGCGCTCGACACCGTGCTCGCCGACTCCGGCACGGCGCTCGACGCGGTGATCTCGCTCGTCGCCGACGAGGACATCCTGGTCGACAGG
>JAEWIK010000097.1 GCA_023387135.1 Actinomycetes bacterium
GGGGACGAGGAACCGTCCCCACCCCGACAATGTCGGGTGCTAGCGCTGCGCCTTGTCGATCGCGCGTTGCGCGGTCTTGTTGGCGTCGGCCAGCAGGGCGTCGATGTCGGCGTTCTTGTCGGTCAGCACGGCCTGGACCACCGGGTCGAGGGCCGCGTAGACGTCCTGGGTCGCCACCGGCGGCTCGTTGAGGATCTTCGCGGCGCCGATCTTCTCGGTGAAGCCCGTCATGTGGTCGAGCGGGACGTTGATCAGCGGCTTGATCCACTCGCGGTACTGCTGCAGGTTCTCGTCGGAGAACATGGGCAGTTCGGGGGTGCCGACCGGCTGCTTGTCGTCGAACGCCTGCTGGTTGAACGCCTTGGCGGCCTCCTCGCTGGTGTAGCGGGAGAGGTACCAGTGGGAGATCCACTTGGCCGCGGCGCGACGGACGTCGTCGGACGAGCCCGCCTTCACGGCGGCCATGGTGCCGCCGCCCAGCACGCCGGCGTTCGGGCCGTCGAGCGGGATCATCGTGAGGCCGTACATCTCGGGCTTGATGGCGTTGGCCTGCACGAGCGAGGTGTAGACGTCCTGGCCGGAGGTGTACATGCCGATCTGTCCGGCGGCGAACGCCTGGTTGATGGTCGACCAGTCGAGGTTGAAGTTCGAGCCGGCGGCGTTGTCGGTCCAGCGCAGGTCCTTCAGGAACTGCAGGGCGGCCTTGGTCGCGTCGTTGTCGAGGGTGGCGGTGGCCTTGCCGGCGGCGTCGACCGTCTCCATCTGGCCGCCGCGGGAGTACGTGGCGACGGTCAGCTGCCAGCCGCCCGTGTTCGACTGCGTCATCTGGATGTAGCCGGCCGCCTTGGTCTTGTCGGCGATCTGCTTGGCGTAGGCGCGCACCTCGTCCCACGTCGTGGGGGGCTTGTCGGGATCGAGCCCTGCCTTGGTGAAGAGGTCACGGTTGTAGTGCAGGCCGATGCCGTACACCGACTTGGCCGGGATGCCGTAGGCGTGACCGTCCGGGCCCTGGCCGTACTGCAGCACGTTCGGGTTGAAGGCGCCGCCGAACGGGAACTCGCCCAGCATGTCGTTCATGTCGGCGATCTGGCCGTTGGCGATCAGCGTCTTGGCGTCGGTGAACGGGATCTCGAAGACGTCGGGCAGGGTGCCGCCCGCCAGGTCGGCCGCGAAGGTGGTGGCCTTCCACTCGTATTCCTTGGTGGTGACCTTGATGTTCGGGTTGGCAGCCTCGAAGAGCTTCACCTGGTTGGCGAGGTTCGCCTGGGCCTCGGGGGTCGCGCCGGGCAGCAGTCCGACGACGCTCAGGTTGACCGGAGCCGCGGGAGCCGAGCTGGACGGAGCCTGCGAGGACGGCGCCGGGGTCGCTTCGGCGGGGGACGGTGCCGGGCTGCCGCAGGCTGCGGCGGTGGCGGCGAGGGCCACCACACCGAGGCCTGCGACGGCCCTGCGGATAGTTGCTGACATCTTCGTCTCTTTCCTTTCTGGGCGTGACCCGTCCCCGAGGCTACGGGGCGGGCTCGCGGTGGTCTTCTCGGGTGTGCGGTGAAGGGAGCCGTAGCCACGCCGCCGTGTCCTGACCGAGGCTCCGCGTTTCGATGGGTTGGCTGGAGAGGAGGACGTCGGTCCCGTGCGGCAGCGGGATCGGCGCGCTCCCCAGGTTCACGACGCAGCCGACGTGGCCGCGGGTGAAGGCGAGCACCTCGGGACCGAGTTCCCACCAGGAGAACCCGCCCGTCAGCAGGTCGTCGGTGGCCCGCCGGAGGGCGAGCGCGGCGCGGTAGAGCGAGAGCATCGACGCGGGGTCGCCGGCCTGGGCGTCGACCGCGTACTCGCCCCACCAGGCGGGCTGGGGGAGCCAGGCCAGCGCGGGAGCGAGGACGGCGCTGGTGGCGGCGCTCGCGGCGGGCTCGGAGAACCCGTGGTTGGCCGCCGACGAGGACGTCCACGGCAACGGGACGCGGCAGCCGTCCCGTCCCGGGTCGACGCCGCCGGACCTGAAGTGCATCGGGTCCTGGATCGTCTCCAGCGGCAGTTCCTCGTCCTCGGGCAGCCCGAGCTCGTCGCCCTGGTACAGGTACAGGCAGCCGGGCAGGGCGGCGGTCAGCAGGCACGCGGCGCGCGCCCGGCGTCGCCCGAGCGCGAGATCGGTCGGAGTGCCGAACCGCTTGCTGGCGAAGGCGAAGGAGGTCTCCTGCCTGCCGTACCGGGTGACGGGACGGGTGACGTCGTGGTTGGAGAGCACCCAGGTCGGGGGAGCGCCGACGACGCTGTGGGCGGCGAGCGTCGCGTCGATCGACTCGCGGAGCTGGGCGGCGTCCCACGGCCGCGACATGAAGTCGAAGTTGAACGCGGTGTGCATCTCGTCGGGACGCAGGTAGGCGGCGAAGCGCTGCACGTCGGGCAGCCAGATCTCGCCCACCAGCACGCGGGGCGGGTCGTACGACTGGGCGAGCGCCCGCCACGACCTGTAGACGTCGTGGATCTCGTCCCTGTCGATGAAGGGGTGGTGTCCTGCCTGGAGGGAGGCCTCGTCGAGGGGCACCTCGGGGAAGTCGGGGTCCTTGATGATCACGGCGGCCGAGTCGATGCGGATGCCTGCCACGCCCCTGTCGAACCAGAACCTGAGGACCGCCTCGTGCTCGGCGCGGACGTCGGGGTGGTTCCAGTTGAGGTCGGGCTGCTGCGGGGTGAAGAGGTGCAGGTACCACTCGCCGGGGCGCCCGTCGGCGTCCGTGGTCCTGGTCCAGGTGGTGCCCTGGAAGCTCGAGACCCAGTGGGTGGGGATGTGCTCGCCGTGCTCGCCCTTGCCGGGATGGAACCAGAAGCGCGCCCGTTCGGGGGAGCCCGGTCCTGCGGCCAGCGCCGCCTGGAACCACGGGTGCTGGTCGGAGATGTGGTTGGGGACGACGTCGATGATCGTGCGGATGCCGAGGGCTGCCGCCTCGGCGATGAGCGCCTCGGCCTCGTCGAGGGTGCCGAAGCTGGGGTCGATCTGCCGGTAGTCGGCCACGTCGTACCCGCCGTCGGCGAGCGGCGACAGGTACCACGGGGTGAACCAGACCGCGTCGATCCCGAGGTCGCGGAGGTAGGGCAACCGGGCCCGGACGCCGGCGAGGTCACCGGTGCCGTCGCCGTTTCCATCGGCGAAGCTGCGCGGGTAGATCTGGTAGATGACGGCATCCCGCCACCAGTCCTGCGCAGCGAACGTCACGGTGACCCCCTCGTCGTCGGTCACGCGAACTCGGCGTGACGCGACTAACGTAAGACTTCGACTGAAAGGACGCAAGAACTCGACTGCACTGTTATCAAATCGCTACCAAAGCAGGCGGGTGCGTCAGGCGGTGGTGGACGCCGAGGCAGGCGGCGGCTCGCTCGGGGCGAGCGGGACGGGACCGGAGGGATCAGCGCCTGGCTGCCGTGGAGGCCCTGACCACCAGTTCGGACTCGAAGAGCAGTTCGGAGGTCGAGACCCCCTGTCCGGTGATCATGCGGGACAGGATGTCGACGGCCGCCCTTCCCATCGGCTCGATCGGCTGCCTGACGGTCGTCAGCGCCGGTTCGGTGGAGTTCATGAGCGCGGAGTCGTCGTAGCCGACGACCGAGATGTCCTGCGGGACGCGCAGCCCGGCCCGCCTCACGGCGCGGATCGCTCCCAGCGCGAGCATGTCGGAGGCGCACGCGATGGCGGTGGCGCCTGCGTCCAGCAGTTTCGTGCTCGACGCCTGGCCGGCCTCCAGCGAGTACTGGCTGTGCACCACCAGCGAGGGATCGAGGTCGTGCCCCAGCCCGGCCGCCAGGGCGCGCGCGGCGTCCAGCTTCAACTGGGAGGGGACGTGGTCCTCAGGCCCCAGCAGCAACCCCACGCGCTCATGCCCGAGCGAGAACAAATGCCCTAGTGCCTGCTGCATTGCCAGAGCGTCGTCGCAGGAGACCCGCGCGAACGGCAGGGACTCGATGGCGGCGTTGACGAGGACGACGGGGAGGCCGAGGGAGTGCAGCCGCTCGTAGTGGCCGTGGTCGGCGGCCCGCTCGGAGAACAGCCCGCCGACGAAGATCACCCCGGAGACGTGCTGGTCGAGCAGCAGGTCGACGTACTCCGCCTCGGTGATGCCGCCCGCCGTGCGGGTGCACAGCACGGGGGTGAAACGCTGCTGGGCGAGGGCGCCCCCGATGACCTCGGCGAAGGCCGGGAAGATCGGGTTGCCGAGTTCGGGCAGCACCAGGCCCACCAGCCGGTTGCGGTCGCCGCGCAGCTTCGTGGGTCGCTCGTAGCCCAGGACGTCCAGGGCGGTGAGCACGGCGTCCCGGGTGGCCTGCGAGACGCCGGGGCGGTCGTTGAGCACCCGCGAGACAGTCGCCTCGCTGACCCCGACCTTGTCGGCGACGATGGAAAGCCTGCCTGCCATGGCTGCAATCATACGCAAGATCTTGCAAGGCTCACGCCAGCCACGCACGTCGAGCACGACGTTCCCGGCGAGGCCGTCGGGGGAAGGGGGGCGGGTCGCCGCGCCCGGCGCCGGCGGGGATCCGCCGGGTGACGACTGCCGCACGGGCCGGTGCAGGCATAGGCTCGACGACGCGTGAAAGGAGCGCCAATGACGTCGATCGCGTGGCTCGACACGGTGGGCGATCTGTCCCAGGTGGGCGGCAAGGCAGCCAATCTCGGGGAACTCATCAGGGCGGGCTTCGACGTCCCGCCGGGCTTCGTGCTCACCACCGAGGCGTACCGGCGCCGCGGGCCGGGCGGTGAGCTCCCGCCCGACCTCGCTGCCGAGGTCGTCGAGGCCTACCACGCGCTCGTGGGCGACACCGGTGCGGGGGTCGCCGTCAGGTCGTCGGCGACCGCCGAGGACCTCGCGGAGGCGAGCTTCGCCGGGCAGCAGGAGACCTTCCTCGCCGTCGTGGGAGAGGACGCCCTGCTCGAGGCGGTCCGCGGGTGCTGGGCCTCGCTCCACTCCGAGCGCGCGGTGGCGTACCGGCGCGAGCACGGGGTGGAGGAACTGGGCCTCGGCATGGGAGTCGTCGTCCAACTCATGATTCCCGCCGAGTCGGCGGGGGTGATGTTCACCGCCAACCCGACCAACGGGCACACCGACCAGGTGGTCATCACGGCGTCCTGGGGGCTCGGGGAGTCGGTGGTGGCGGGCCTCGTCGACCCCGACACCCTCGTCGTCGACACCGTCGCGCAGCAGGTGCTGCGGCGCGACACCGGCGACAAGGCGACGCGCATCGTCGCCACCCAGCAGGGCACCCGCATCGAGCAGTTGCCCGACGACGCCTGGGCGGCGGACGTCCTCGACGACGCCCAGGCCCTCGAACTGGCGGCGCTGGGCCGTCGGATCGAGGCCCATTTCGGCGCTCCCCAGGACATCGAGTGGGCACGGGACGCCCAGGGCTTTCACGTCCTCCAGGCCCGTCCGATCACGGCGCTGCCCGAGCGGGTCGACGAGGTGCCCGACGAGTGGCAGGTGACCCCGCGCAGCATGTACTTCAGGGCGTCCATCGTCGAACAGATGCCGTCCCCGCTGACCCCGCTGTTCGCCGACCTCGTCGCGGTCGCGGTGCCCGAGAGCCTGCGGGCGCTGATGATCGAGTTGACGCAGGGGTTCGGGACCGGCGACCCGGAGGCGGTGGCCGGCCTCGACATGGACTTCCCGACGATCAACGGCTACGCGTTCTACAGGTACTCCAACCAGGCGATGCTGACCTACACGCGGGTGTCGCTGCCTGCCCTGCGGCACCTCTACTCCAGGGGCGGGGAGACGTTCATCGAGAGGTGGCGGGACGGCGCGCTGCCCGCGTACCGCGCCGTCGTGGAGGAGTGGTCCCGCAAGGACTCGCACAGGCTCTCTTCGGCGGAACTCCTCGCCGGCGTCGAGGCGCTGCTGCTGGCGGGCTGCGTCTACTACACGCACGTCCAGACGATCATCCCGCTCGCCGGCACCGCCGAACTGGCCTGGAACGCCCTGCACAAGACCCTCATCGGTGGGCACCGCGTGTCGGCCGAGCAGTACCTGCTCGGGTTCGACTCGACCCCCGTGCAGGCCGAGAAGTCGCTGTGGGACCTGGGGCAGTGGGTGCGCGCCCACGCCGATCTCGCCGCGGCGCTGGCCGACCCCGACGTCGACCCGCGCGGCCCCGTCCCGGGCGGAGTCGGCGACAAGCTGTGGGCGCAGTGGGGGGACAGGTTCAGGCAGCACCTGGCCGAGTACGGGCACACCGTCTACGACCTCGACTTCGTCCACCCGACCCCCGCCGACGACCCCGGACCGATCCTGCAGGCCCTGAGGTTCATCGTCGAGGACAGGGGTGTCGACCCTTACGCCAGGCAGGAGGCGATGGCGGAGAGGCGCGAGCGGGTGACGGCGGCGTTGCTCGACAGCCTCGACCCGCTGCGCCGGAAGACGGCGCGGGCCACCCTGCGGTGGGCGCAACGGATAGTGCCGGTCAGGGAGGACGCGCTCGCCGCCATGGGGCTCGCCTGGCCGCTCATGCGCAGGCTGCTCGGCGAGCTGGGACGCCGGCTGGTGGCGAGCGGGACGCTGTCGCTTCCCGACGACGTCTACTGGTTGACGAGGGACGAACTGGCGGCCGCCGCCGCGGGGGAGCCCCTCGACGCCGCGACGCTCGCCGGGCGGATCGCCGACAGGAAGGCGCTGCGCCGGGGCCAGGAGTTGCTGCGCCCGCCGCAGTACCTGCCGCGCAACCCCGCGATGAGCCTGTGGGACAGGTTCCTTCCCGCCCGCCAGGACGAGGGCACCGGCAGCGTGCTGCGCGGCAACGCCGGCAGCGGCGGCGTGGTCACGGGTCGCGCCAGGGTGATCGGCGGACCGGCCGACTTCGAGGGCTTCGAGCCGGGGGAGGTGCTGGTGGCGGAGATCACGACCCCCGCCTACACCCCGCTCTTCGCCGTCGCGGGCGGCATCGTGACCGACGTCGGAGGGGTGCTGTCGCACGGCTCCATCGTCGCGCGCGAGTACGGGATCCCCGCGGTGCTCGGGACCGGCTCGGCCACCACCCGCATCAGCACCGGCGACTCGGTGACGGTGGACGGGGATCGCGGCGAGGTGCGCCTCGACGGCGCCGAGGCGAGCAGCCCCGGGCCTCGCTGGCTGCCGTTCGTGGCGGCCGGCACGGCCGCCGCTGCAGCGGTCTGGTGGGTGCGGCGGCGCCGCCGCTGACGCGCGGCCTCAGGCCTCGTCCGAGGCGATGGCCTCGTGGTGGCGGACGACCTCCGCGACGATGAAGTTCAGCAGCTTCTCGGCGAACTCGGGGTCGAGGTTGCTCTCCACCGCGAGCCTGCGCAGGCGCGCTATCTGCTGCACCTCGCGCTCCGGGTCTGCCGGTGCCAGGCCGCGGGAACGCTTGAGGTAGCCGATCCGTTGGGTGATCTTGAAGCGCTCGGCCAGCAGGCTGATGATCGCCGTGTCGAGGTTGTCGATCGAGCCGCGGAGCTGATCGAGTTCTGGATCGGTCTGCACGGCCGTCAGCCTACGGGATCCGCTCACCGGAGCCCCGAACTCCCGCTCACGCCACGATGTCGCCGGGAGAGGTGTTGGCGGGGATGCCCGTGACCACCGAGTTCGCCGGGACGTCCTTCACGACCAGGGCGTTCGCGCCGACCTTGGTGCCGTCGCCGATGGTGATGGGGCCGATGATCTTCGCTCCGGCACCGAGCAGCACGTTGCTGCCGATCGTCGGGTGCCGCTTGAACCTGCCGCGGGACCGGCCGCCCAGGGTGACCTGGTGGTACATGAGGACGTCGTCGCCGACCTCGGCGGTCTCCCCGATGACCACTCCCATGCCGTGGTCGATGAAGAAGCGCCTGCCGATGACCGCCCCTGGGTGGATCTCGACGCCGGTGAAGAAACGCGCCACCTGGGACAGGATCCTGGCCGCCGGCCTGGCACCGGGGCTAGTGATCCACAACCGGTGGGCCAGCCTGTAGACCCAGACAGCATGCACGCCCGGATAGGTGAGGGCGACCATGAGCTTCGACGTCGCGGCGGGGTCCTCGCGCATGGCGGTCTCGAGGTCTTCCTGGATGCGGTTCCAGGCGGCTTTCAGCAGCGGGTGCATCGCCCTCCGTCCTTGCCTTCGGTGGGTCCACCGTAATGCGTCGGGACGCCACGATGCCCACCGCCCAGGCGGGCGGTGGGCATCGTGAGGTCGCGTCAGTCGAGCAGGTCGGAGTACAGCGGCGTCGAGAGGTAGCGCTCGCCCCAGTCGGGGGCTATCACGACGATGGTCTTGCCTGCGTTGGCGGGATCGGCGGCCAGGTCGGCAGCCCCCCGGAGCGCCGCGCCGGAGGAGATGCCGAGCAGCAGTCCCTCCTCCTTCGCCACCCGGCGCGCCCAGTCGAGCGCGTCGTCGGAGGTCACCTTGATGATGCCGTCGACGAGCCCCATGTCGAGGATGGACGGGATGAAGCCGGGGCTGATGCCCTGGATCTTGTGAGGTCCCTTCGGCTCGCCCGACAGCACAGCGGACTCGGCCGACTCGACGGCGTAGAGCTTCACCCCGGGCTTGCGCTCCTTGAGCACCTGGCCGACGCCCGTGATGGTGCCGCCGGTGCCGACACCCGACACGACGATGTCCACGGCGCCGTCGGTGTCGGCCCAGATCTCCTCGGCGGTGGTCTTGCGGTGGATCTCCACGTTGGCCTCGTTGTCGAACTGGCGGGCGAGGATGGCGCCGGGGATGCCGGCGGCGATCTCGTCGGCCTTCGCCCTCGCCCCGCCGATGCCGTCAGGGCCGGGGGTGAGGACCAACTCGGCGCCTAGGGCGCGCAGCACGGCGCGACGCTCCTTCGAGAAGGTCTCGGGCAGGGTGATGATCACCTTGTAGCCGCGTGCCGCGCCCACCCAGGCGAGCGCGATGCCGGTGTTGCCCGAGGTCGCCTCGACGATGGTGCCGCCCGGCTGCAGGGAACCGTCGGCCTCGGCCGCGTCGATGATCGAGACGCCGATCCTGTCCTTCACCGAGTTCGCGGGGTTGTAGTACTCGAGCTTGGCGAGCACTGTCGCCTGGGAATCGCCGTAGAGGCGATTGATCTTCACCAGCGGGGTGCGGCCGATGAGCTCGGTCGCGTCCTGGTAATAGGCCATGGTGTGTGGTTCTCCTTCGTGAGGACTTCTCAGATGGTGGTAGCCAGGGCCTGGTCCACCTTGGCGAGGGCCTGTTCGATATCGGCGATCAGGTCGTCGGGGTGTTCGATGCCCAGGGAGAGCCTGACCATCTCGGGCGCCACTCCCGCCGCGAGCAGTTCCTCCTCGGTGAGCTGGGAGTGCGTCGTTGTTGCGTTGTGGATGGCGAGCGACTTGGCGTCCCCGATGTTCGCCAGGTGCGAGAACAGTTCGAGGGCTTCGACGAAGACGCTGCCACCCTCTCGTCCCGCCTTGAGACCGAACGAGAGGATTCCACCGTAGCCGCGGCCCGTGAGGACCCTGTCGGCGATGGCCTTGGAGGGCGACGAGTCGAGGCCGGGGTAGTTCACCCACGCCACCGCCGGGTGGTTCTCCAGGTACCTGGCGACCGCCAGCGCGTTGGACGAGTGCCGCTCGATCCTCAGGTGGAGGGTCTCGAGCCCCTGCAGGAACTGGAAGGCGTTGAACGGCGACAGCGCGGCCCCGGTGTTGCGCAGCAGCACGGTGCGGGCACGGATGATGTAGGCGGCGGGGCCGGCGGCGTCGGTCCACACCACGCCGTGGTAGGCGCCGTCGGGTGCGGTGAGCGCGGGGAAGCGCGCGGAGTGGGCCGCCCAGTCGAACGTGCCGGAGTCGACGATCACGCCGCCGATCGAGGTGCCGTGGCCGCCGATGTACTTGGTGGCCGAGTGCACCGAGACGTCCACGCCGTGGTCGAACACCTTCGCCAGGATCGGAGTGGGGACCGTGTTGTCGACGATGAAGGGCAGGCCGAGACCGTGCGAGGCCTCGGCCCACGCGTCGAGGTCGATGACGTTGATGGCGGGGTTGCCGACAGTCTCGCCGAAGACGAGCTTTGTCCTGTCGTCGACGTGCTGGGCGAGTTCCTCGGGGTGCGAGGGGTCGACGAAGCGGGCCTCGATGCCGAACTGGGGCAGCGTGTGGGCGAACAGGGCGTAGGTGCCGCCGTACAGGGTGGACAGCGCGACGATGTTGTCACCGGCGCCCGCGAGGTTGAGCACCGCGTAGGTGATGGCGGCGGCTCCCGACGCGGTGGCGAGCGCCCCCACGCCGCCTTCGAGCGCGTTGACCCGCTCCTCGAAGACCGACTGAGTGGGGTTCATGATGCGCGTGTAGATGTTGCCCGGCACCCGCAGCGCGAACAGGTCGGCGGCGTGCTGGGTGTCGTCGAAGACGTACGAGGTGGTCTGGTAGATCGGCACCGCCCTGGCGTTGGTGGCGGGGTCTGCCTGTTCCTGGCCGGCGTGGACGGCGAGGGTGTCGGGATTGAGTGGCATGAGCTGGATCTCCTGTGGCTGGGTCTTGACCTGCTGGCGAATGGGTGCGGAAAGGACGCCCTGGCGGGAGCCGGAGCGTCTGATGGAAGGGGTCTGACGGCGTGGAATCAGCGCGCCCGACAGCAGTCCATCGACGCCAGGCAGCGACAGCACATGGTCGCGACACGCATCAAGGACATGCCGTGGACTGTAGTTGACTTCTCAAGGACCGGTCAACCGTTTCGTCCAGCGAGACGCGACGGCCGCAGGACGGACGCCGGGCGGGAAGCACAGCCCGCGGGCCGGCCGCCCACCGGCACGGGGCGGGCAGAGCCGGCACCGGCCCGGCCAATACACTGCGCGCATGAGTCCTGAGCACGATCTGGTCCTCGTCGTCGACTACGGCGCGCAGTACGCGCAGTTGATCGCCCGCCGCGTCCGCGAGGCACGGGTCTACTCCGAGATCGTGCCCCACACCATGAGCGTCGCCGACATCCTCGCCCGGCGTCCCAAGGCCGTCATCCTCTCCGGCGGGCCCAGTTCGGTCTACGAGCCCGGCGCTCCGCAACTCGACTCGCGGCTGCTGACGGAGGACCTTCCTGTCTTCGGCATCTGCTACGGCTTCATGGCGATGGCGCAGGCGCTCGGCGGCAGCGTCGCCCGCACCGGGCAGCGCGAGTACGGGCGCACGCAGGTGTCGGTGCTCGACCACGGCACGCTGCTGGCGGGCCTGCCCGACACGTTGACCTCGTGGATGTCGCACGGCGACGAGGTGACGGGCGCACCCGAGGGGTTCCGCGTCACCGCGCGTTCGCCGCGGGCGACGGTGGCGGCCTTCGAGGACACCGGCAGGCGGCTGGCCGGCGTCCAGTGGCACCCCGAGGTGCTGCACTCCGAGCACGGCCAGCGGGTGTTGGAGCACTTCCTCTACGACATCGCCGGCTGCACCCCGACGTGGACGAGTTCGAACATCGTCGACGAGCAGGTGGCGCGCATCCGCGAGCAGGTGGGCACCAGCCGCGTGATCTGCGCGCTGTCGGGCGGGGTCGACTCGGCGGTCGCGGCAGCGCTCGTGCAGCGCGCGGTCGGGGACCAACTCACGTGCGTCTTCGTCGACCACGGCCTGCTGCGGGCGGGCGAGCGCGAGCAGGTGGAGCGCGACTTCGTCGCCGCCACCGGCGCCTCGCTGAAGACCGTCGACGCGTCCGAGCAGTTCCTCGGCTTCCTCGACGGGGTGACCGACCCGGAGGCGAAGCGCAAGATCATCGGCCGCGAGTTCATCAGGGTGTTCGAGGCCGCCGAGCGCGAGGTGATCGCCGAGGCTCCCGAGGGGGAGCCGGTGAGGTTCCTCGTGCAGGGCACTCTCTATCCCGACGTCGTGGAGTCGGGCGGTGGCGAGGGGGCCGCGAACATCAAGAGCCACCACAACGTCGGCGGCCTGCCCGACGACCTGCAGTTCGAGCTCGTCGAACCGTTGCGCACGCTGTTCAAGGACGAGGTGCGCCAGGTCGGCAGGCAGTTGGGGTTGCCGGAGATCATCGTCGCCAGGCACCCCTTCCCGGGCCCCGGGCTGGCCATCCGCGTGATCGGCGCCGTCGACGCCGAGCGGTTGCGCATCCTGCGGGCGGCGGACGCGATAGTCCGCGAGGAGACCACCGCCGCCGGCCTCGACGGCTCCATCTGGCAGTTCCCCGTCGTGCTGCTGGCAGACGTCCGCTCGGTCGGGGTGCAGGGGGACGGCAGGACGTACGGTCACCCTGTCGTGCTGCGTCCTGTGACCAGCGAGGACGCCATGACGGCCGACTGGGGAAGGCTGCCCTACGACGTCCTGGAAGCCATGTCCACCCGCATCACCAACGAGGTCCCCGAGGTGAACCGGGTGGTGCTCGACATCACGAGCAAGCCGCCCGCCACCATCGAGTGGGAGTGAGCGGCCTGCCGCGGACGAGCGACGAGCCCGCCGAGGGCCCCGGGTTCCGGGGCGCCCCGACGGGCTCGCACTGGCTGGAGGTCAGCGCAGGTCGTCGTCGTTGGGGAAGTTGGGCTTGTTGGTGCCGCCGTTGTTGAACAGCTTCTTCGCCTCGTCGATGCCCGTCGGGCCGCCGGCCTCGAGCGGGAGCAGCGCCCACGCCACGAGGTAGGCGATCCAGCCGATCTGGGTGAAGATCGCCAACAGCACGGCGATGACCCTCACGATGCCGGAGTCGATGCCGGTGGCGCGTGCGATGCCTCCGCAGACGCCGCCGATGAACTTGTCTGTCGCGGACCTGGTGAACGGTGTGTTCATGATTCTTCCTTTCGTTGCCACGTTGATGAATTCTTCTTGAGGGAGAGCACGAGCATCGCTATCCCTATGACGATGAGGGCGACGGGGGCCGCCCTGACGACCCAGGACCAACTGATGTCCCCGAACGACGCCCACAGGGCGAGCGCGCCGATCAGGCAGGCCAGTGCTCCCAGTCCGAAAGCTGTGACGTCGAGCTTCACTGCTCCACCTTCAGGCTTCCCGCCCCCATGGTGATGACGAGGTGCAGCAGGGGGGAGCCGGCCCCGCCGCCCGCGGTTTCCTTCGTGCCCGTCAGGTTGAGGCCGTCCTGCTTCTCGCCCAGGACGTTGGCGTCGCCTGCGCTGATCTTCCAGGTGACCTGGGTCCTCACACCCTTGGGGAGCGTGAGCTTGACGTCGCCGGCGCCGAGCTTGAGGGGGACTGTCTCGTCCTTCGTCACCGTCATGCCGCTCAGGTCGTACGTCAGCTCACCTGCCACGCTGCTGACCCCTGTCGAGAGCTCGCTCACCGACGTGATCGCGCGGCTCTCGGAGACCGGCGGGCCGAACCTGCCGAGCAGCGGGGTGGTCGCCATGAGGCCGACAGTCGCGAGCATCGCCAGCACTGTCAGCGTCCCCAACAGGCGCGGACGGCCGCGGCGGACCGCCACCAGCAGGGTGATGCCGAGGCTGAGCACCGTCACGCCGAGGTGGGCGAGGGCTGTCGGCGCGCCTCCCGCGCCGGGAGCCAAGGCGAGGGCCACGG
>JAEWIK010000100.1 GCA_023387135.1 Actinomycetes bacterium
GTGCTGCAGGCCCCGCTCGGCTCGGACGACGCGGTGGCCCTCGCGACGGCGTTGAAGGTGCTGGCCGACCCCGCCAGGCTGCGACTGCTGAGCCTCATCCGGTCGGCGGACGGCGGCAGGGCGACGACCGGAGCGCTGGCCGACCAGGTCAACCTGACCCAGCCCACCATCACCCATCACCTGGGTGCCCTGTTCGACGCCGGCTTCGTCGAGCGCGAGCGGGACGGGCGCCAGACCTGGTACTGGGTGAACTCCGAGGCGCTGCAGGCGATCCAGCAGCTCCTCGACCCGGCACCCGCCCGGCAACTTCTTACCCTCGAACCCAGAAAGTGAGCGCAGCGATGACAGACGACGTGGTGGAGCAGGTCAGGGACAGGTACGCCGCGGCGGCGCGGGCGGCGATGGGCACGGGCAGGCGCACTCTCGACCTGCTGGACGACCTGGATGCCGCCGGCTGCTGCGGCGTGGACGACTGCTGTTCGGGGCAGACCCCGTCCGACGCCGGCGTGTTCGGCGCTGCGCTCTACGACGCCGGCCAGGCGGGCGAGGTGCCGTCCGAGGCCGTGACGGCGAGCCTCGGTTGCGGCAACCCGACGGCGGTCGCCGACCTCAACCCAGGGGAACGCGTCCTCGACCTGGGCTCGGGGGGCGGCCTCGACGTGCTGCTGTCCGCGCGACGAGTCGGCCCGACGGGCTTCGCCTATGGCGTCGACATGACCGACGAGATGCTGGAACTGGCCCGGGCGAACGCGGCGAAGGCGGGCGTGACGAACGTGGAGTTCCTGAAGGGCCGGATCGAGGACGTCCCGCTGCCCGACGGCGCCGTGCAGGTGGTGATCTCGAACTGTGTGATCAACCTGTCGGTCGACAAGCCCAAGGTGCTCGCCGAGATGTTCAGGGTGCTCGCGCCCGGCGGGCGCGTGGGCGTCTCGGACGTCGTCGCCGAGGACCACCTCAGCGTGGCGGACCGCGAGCAGCGTGGCAGCCACGTGGGCTGCATCGCAGGAGCGCTCTCGCGGCAGGAGTACGTCGACGGGCTCACCGCCGCGGGCTTCACCGACGTCGAGGTGATCTTCACCCACGAGGTGGTCCCGCAGATGCACGGCGCGATAGTGCGGGCGGTCAAGCCCGCCTGAGCGTCAGTGGCTGCCGAGCAGGTCCTTGACCTGGCCGGCGGTGGGGACGCGGCCCGACAGCAGCACCTGCTCGTCGACGACGAGGCCGGGGGTGCGGAGGATGCCGTAGGCGGCGATGTCGGCGTAGTCGGTCACCTTCTCGAAGGTCGCCTGGAGGCCGAGTTCGTCGACCGCCTGGCGGGTGACCTTCTCGAGGTTGACGCAGTTCGCGCAGCCGGAGCCGAGGATCTTCACGTGCATGACAGGGTTCCCTTCTAGAGGATGGCGTTGAACAGGTAGCCCACGGCGATGATGCCGAGCGCGGTGACGGCGGCGAAGGTGGCGATCAGGCGTGGCTTGAGCACGCGGCGCAGCAGGATCATCTCGGGGAGGCTGAGCGCGACGGTCGCCATCATGAACGCCAGCAGGGTGCCCATCGGCATGCCCTTGGCGTAGAGGGCGTCGATCAGCGGCAGAATGCCGGCGGCGTTGGAGTAGAGCGGCACGCCGATCGTCACCGCGACGAGGACCGCGAACGGGTTGTCGGGTCCCGCGTAGCGGGCGAAGAAGTCGGCCGGCGCCCAGCCGTGGATGACGGCTCCGAGCCCGATCCCGACCAGGAGGTAAGGCCAGATCTTCCGCAGGATCGAGACGACCTCCTCGCGTCCCATGGCGAGCCTGTCGTCCCAGGTCAGCCCGGCCGTCGAGTCGATGACCTGGCCCCGCAGCCGGGTCTCGTACACGAACCCTTCGACCTGGCTCTCGAGGCGCAACCTGCCGATCACCATGCCCGCCACGATGGCGATGACCAGGCCGGCAGCGACATAGAGCAGCGTCGGGCCGACGCCGAACAGGCCGAGCAGCAGGGCGATCGCCACCTCGTTCACCAGCGGGCTGGCGATGAGGAAGCTCATGGTCACCCCGAGCGGGATGCCCGACGCCACGAACCCTATGAACGCGGGGACGGCGCTGCACGAGCAGAACGGCGTGACGACGCCCAGTGACGCGGCGAGCACATTGCCGAGCCCCTCCCGCTTGCCGCCGAGCAGCGCCCGCGTGCGCTCGATGCTCATGAAGCTGCGCAGCACGGTGACGACGAAGATGATCCCGGTCAGCAGCAGCGCGATCTTGATCGTGTCGTAGCTGAAGAAGTGCAGCATCGACGCCCAGCCGGACGTGATGTCGAGGCCCAGCACTGTGGCGTACAGCCACGTCCAGAGCACCTCGTTCAGGGCGTACGCGCCCGCCCACCCGGCGGCCGCGAGGCCGACCAGGAGCCACCGCCGGGCAGTCGCCCGGGCAGCGGTCGTCGGGGCGGTCACCGCCGTTCGCCGGCCAACGCCGGCTCGGGCTCGGCAGCGCACCCGCAGGCGCGACTGCCCGGGACGGGGAGGGCCGAGTGCAGCCTGTCCATGGCGTCGTCGGTGAGCTGGTAGTCGATCCAGCGGCCCCGGCGCGTCCCCACCACCAGCCCTGCCTCGCGCAGGACCTTGAGGTGGTAGCTCAGCAGGTTGGCGGGGATCTCCGGCTCGGTCGTGAGCTGGCACACGCAGCGCGTCTCGGTGGAGAGCTGCGAGATCAGTTGCCAGCGGATCGGGTCGGCGACCGCCGCCAGGAGCGCCGTCGATACTTCGACCGGATTTGATTCAACCACGGTTGAAGCATAGACCCGTCAACTCGTCCGCGTCGCCCGCTCCACCGAACGCGATTTCAGCAGCAGGCTCACCAGCGCGAGCGCCACGCCCACCACGCCGATCCCCAGGAAGGAGAGGTCGTAGCCGTGGCTCGACTGCCCGAAGGACGCGGCGACCGACCCGATCAGCGCGGCCGCCAGGATCTGGCCGATCGCCGTGAAGGTCGTCACCATGCCCTGCGCCGCCGACCTGTCGTTCTCTGTCGTCTCGTTGAGCGTGATGTAGCGGACGGGAGCGCCGAGCAGGGCCGACAGGCCGAGGCCGATGAGCGCGCTGAACACGATGAACAGCGGCAGCGAGGAACTCGTCCGGCTGATGCCGATCATGCCCGCGCTCATGACCACCAGGCCCGACAGGATGACCACGCGCGAACCGAGCTTGTCCAGCAACCTTCCCGCCAGCGGCGACCCGACCGCCAGGGCCAGGACGAGCGGGAGCAGCAGGTAGCTTCCGGCGGACGAGGAGACGCCGAGGGACAGGACGGCGAGCAGCGGCAGGAACACCGTGCTGGCCTCGCCGAGCCCCGCGCCCGCGGTGATCGTGAACGCCACGGCGAGTTGCCTGCTGGTCAGCAGCCTGACGGGGAAGACCGGGTCCTGGGCGCGGCGTTCGATGACCACCACCGCCACCCAGGCCAGCACCGAGACCACGAGGGGAAGCCAGACCTCGACCCTGCCGAGGCTCGGCAGTGCTGCATTGGGGTCGAACTCGTTGATGCCGAAGGTCAGCGTCGCGAGCGCGACGCCGAGCGCCGCCATCCCCGCCAGGTCGAACCTGCCCCTCGTCGCCACCGGCGTGCTGGGCAGCAGCCGCCAGGCGGCCACCAGCACGACGAGGGCGAAGGGGAGGTTGAGCAGGAACAGCCACTGCCAGCCGAGGCCCAGCAGCACGCCGCCGAGGATGGGCCCGACGAGGAAGGCGAGCCCGAAGACTGCGCCGATCAGGCCGAGGGCGCGTCCGCGTTCCTCGGCGGGGAAGGTGTCGCCGATGACGGCGCTGGCCACCGGGAAGATGCCGCCGGCGCCGATGCCCTGGATGGCGCGGCCCGCGAGCAGCATCACCCAGAGCCCGGTGCCGTGCGACAGGGCCACCACCAAGGACCCTGCGGCGAACAGCGCGATGTCGAGCATGTAGATGGCGCGCCGTCCCGCGTAGTCGGACAGCTTCGCCATCAGCGGTGTGCTGATCATCTGCAGCAGCACGTAGATCGCGAAGATCCACGGCAACTCGCGCGGGCCCAGATCGAACTCCGACTGGATCGCCGGCAGTGCCGGCCCGATGATCGCGATGTCGAGGGCGCCCATCAGCACTCCGACGAACAGGACGGCGAGAACGCGATTGCGTGAGCCCTTCCCCATGATTCCTTCCAGCGTTGTGAGTGAAGAACTGCCCCGGCGTCAGGCGGCCGGCAGAGATTCCTTGGCCGGCTCGCGGCGCAGCGCCGCCCCGAGGATGAGGAAGAGCATGATGAACCCGGCGGTGATGAGCATGTGCCCGAGGCCGGCGATGCCGGCGATCGCCGCGGAGGACGGCTGGCCGAGGACGGTGAGCATGCCGTGCACAGTCATCATGGCGGCGGTGACCACGACGCCCGCGTTGTAGAGCCAGAAGAACCAACCGAACCGGCGGTCCTGCGAGATGCCCCACAGCTTGTCGAGCGCGAGGACGATCAGCATGACGAGCGTGCCCAGGGCCAGCAGGTGCGTGTGGACGCCGCTGAGCTGGGTGACGGATCCCTCGGGGAAGCCGTTCAGCTTGGTGAACTCCCTGTAGAACAGGCCTCCGGCCAGGCCGGCGGCCATGTAGGTGGTTGCGGCGATGAACAACGAGCGCATGAGGACCTTTCCATTGCACGTGGGTGTGGGGACACGACCCATTCCTCCGACGGGGAGGAACACGGTCATCTTACCGACACTGTGTCGGAAAACCCAGGGGACGTCATACTTAGTTCGTGCCACGTATCTCTGCCGCCACGGTCGCGGAGCATCGCGTCGCCCAGCGGCAGGCGTTGCTCAAGGCCGCCGCCGACCTCGTGGTGTCGGACGGTGCGGCCGCCGTGACGCCCACGTCGGTGGCCGAGCGCGCGGGCATGGCCCGCACCAGCGTGTACGACTACTTCCCGTCCCGGGAGGACCTCCTCGTGGCGGTGGCGCTCGACGCCTTCGAGCGGTGGGGCAGGGACCTCGACTCCTACCTCGACGGCGTCCCCGACGGGCTCCCCAGGCTGCGGCGCTACATCGACGCGACGATGGAGATGGCCGCCGGCGGACGGCATATGCTGGCGACGGCGTTCGGCGGCATCGAGCTCAGCCCCGAGAGCGCCAAGGAGATCGCCGCGATGCACGACGGCCTGCAGGGCCCGCTGCTCGCCGTCATGGAGGCCGCCGGCTTCGACGACCCCGTCGCGGACGCCCCCTACGTCCAGGCGCTCATCTCGGCGGGAGTGGTGAGGGTCGCGCACGGCGAACCCGCCGGCGAGGCGGCCGAGCGCATCTACAACCTCATCGTCGACGGCGCCCGGCGATCAGGCGGTACGCCCGGCAGTCTCTGACTGCACGTCGCCGGCGGGCGTCCGCGTCCCGCCGAGGTAGCGCCAGGCCGCCAGCGCGCTGACCACCAGCACCACAGAGACCAGGGTCGCGGGGACGGCGGCGCTCGCCGAACCGCCCGCGGCCATCAGCGCCATCGCGGCCACGATGCTCGCCGCCATCAGCACCGAGAACGA
Organism: Actinomycetes bacterium; assembly: GCA_023387135.1. Taxonomy (GTDB): domain Bacteria; phylum Actinomycetota; class Actinomycetes; order Propionibacteriales; family Propionibacteriaceae; genus Propionicimonas. The sequence continues at coordinate 5,535 of JAEWIK010000100.1, forward strand.
CAGCCAGCAGCCGACAGCCATGAGCCAGAGGCGACTGCCCCTCAGCGCCCCCACGCCGCTCGCGATGAAAGCAGGCAGCACCAGGCCCAGGTCGAGCACATGGATCGGGTTCACTCCCAGGCCCGCCTCGACGAGGCTGAGGGGCGTCACGCCGTCGAGCAGCGCGGGAACCAGCTCGCTCAACCACAGCAGGGCGAACAGCAGGCCGGTCCCCAGCAGCGTCCAGGCCGCGAACGCGCGCCGTCCGCCGGACGGGAACTCCCACGCTTGCTCGCGCAGGCCGCGCGCCGCGAACACCGCGCCGTACACGCTCAGCCCGAGCACCGCGACGTAGACCAGGAAGAGCCGGTTGAGATGGACGGCGAACGCGTACACCACGAAGGCGTACGCGAAGTACAGCAGCGTGCCGAACCAGACGAGCCCGGCCCTGGGTGACCCGGCCCGGTAGCGCAGGCCCGACACCATCAGCACGACGACCGCCACGAGGTTCCCGACGTCCTGGCCCTGCGCCTGCAGGGTCCAGTTGGCGGTCTCGTGGGAGTAGATGCCCGGCGCCACCAGGCCGAGAACGCTCGACACAGTGGCCAGCGACGCGATGGCAGAGGACAACAGGACGACCGGCACTGACTGCCGCGATGTGCTCACTGCCGCACCCTACGAAGAACCGAACCCCCGCGCTGACGAATCCCCGTTTTGCCGCCCGGACGCCGACCGGATTGTGGTGGTCAGGCTGCGGGTGGCTCTGTGGTGAGCTGGATCTGGAGGTGTCCGCCGAGGGCGCGGGCGAGTCGGTCGAGCATGACGATCGTGGGGAGTTGGGCGGCGTTCTCGATGGCGGAGATGACCGCCTGGCTGGTGCCGGCGAGGCGTCCGAGTTCGGTCTGAGTGAGCCCGGCGTCCGCGCGGGCGTTGTAGACGAGGTCGGCGACGACCAGCCGGATGTCCGCCGCCTGCGCGGCGTCGTCGTACGCGGCACGCTCGGCGTCGGTCATCGCACCGAGCGTGGCGTCGCGGGTGGTCTCCCAGTCGGTCATCGGTTCTCCCGTCTTCTGGCTGCGGCCCTGCGGGCTCGCAGGACCTCGCGCCGCTCGTTGTCTCTCGTCTTGCGGAAGGTCGTCAGGGTGATGACCTGGCGCTCGGCGTCGAACACAGAGGTGATGCGCTGGCTCACGCGTCCGTGCTGCAGGGCGAACCGGAGTTCGAAGAGGCCGTCACCGAGCGAGCGTGAGAGCGGCATCCGGACGTGCGAACCCAGTGTGGCGAGCCGCTCCAGCGCGCGGTCGGTGGTCGCCCGGTCCTCGACCGCCAAGGTCGAGTACCACGTGGCCACCTCGGCAGACAGTTCGATCCGCCACCGCATGTCCGACAATATACGACAAACAGGATATATCCTCAAGGAGATGGCCCCGCTTCATGGGAGGTGGGCACGCTTCCCAACCCGTGGTGACGGATGATGCCGTGGCCGCCGGACGGCAGCCACTGACCACGGCGCCCCTGTGGACAACCGCCGCACACCCGGTCGCTGCGGAATCCTTGTGCATATGGCATAGGAGACGACATGAGCAGCATCGACCCGAGCCGGTATGTGTACCGGCCTGGTGAGTCGGAGGTCGCGGAGGTCGACCTCGATGAAACCGTGATCCACGACGCCGTCACGGGCGAGCGGGTCACCGAGGCCGACCTCGACCGCGAGGCGGCCGAACGCTGGCCGGGCCTGACACCCGGTGGGAAGTCGCTGTCGGGCGACGGCACCCACTCGCCCGTCCTCCGCGTGGTCGTGTCCCGCGAGACGGCCGACCGAGTCAAGCAACGCGCCTACGCACAGCGCATGTCGGTGTCCCGCTACCTCCGCAGCCTCATCGAGCGCGACGTGTCCTGACCGGGTACCAGTCGATGGCCGAGGTCCGCACCCGGTCGTTGGCTGAGGTCCGAGCGTCAGCGAGGAGTCACGAAGCCCTCGACCGGTGATGGGGTCGTCCACAGGCATCGACCTGGGGGTGAGGTGGAGCACTACACTGCCTGGGCATGGAGCCGCTGGCGGTCGATCTGGAGCGCTTGCGTGAGGTGTGCGAGCGCTATGGGATCGCACGCCTGGACGTGTTCGGTTCCGTTGCGCGTGGCACCGCGACGGAAGACAGTGACGTGGACCTGCTCTACACGCTGGCGCCGGGAACTCGCCTCGGATGGGCCATCGAAGAGCTGGCGGCGGAGTTGGCCGGAGTCCTGGGGCGGCCGGTCGACCTTGTCTCTCCCCGCGCCCTGAACGTGCGGATCCGTGACGAAGTCCTCCGCGAAGCGCAGCCCCTCTATGCGGCGGCGTGACCTTCTCCTGTTGGCGGAGGTCCGAGCGGGGCGAGGGGTCACCAAGCCCTCGACCGGGCGTCGGGGTCAGGCGATGAGGTAGTTGGTGTCGCCGAACTCGGCTTCGACGCGGAGCTTGCCGCCGAGCGCTTCGACGTAGCGGCGCAGGGTGTCGATGTGGGTGTGGTCGATGTTGCCGCGTTCGATCTGGGAGACGCGGTTCTGGCCGATCGACAACTCCTTGGCGAGTTCGACCTGGGTCACCTGCTGGGCTTCGCGGATCTCGCGCAACCGTGCGGCCCGGACCACCTGCCGCACTTCCGCGACCGCAGCCGCGAGTTCCTGGGGATCGATCGGCCGTTCGGCCAGCATCTCCTCAAGGCTGCTCGTGCTCATCGTCTCTCACCTTCCTTCTTCTTCAGTTCCGCCAGATGTCGTTCGTAACGCCGGTCGGCCAGTGGGATGTTCCTGCGGTACCACGTCGCCCAGTCGTTCGTCTTGTCACCGGCCACCAGCAGGATCGCCGCCCTCGCCGGATCGAAGATGAACAGGACTCTGATGGTTTGTCGTCCCGGCGCCGGTGGGCGCAGTTCCTTCATGTTGGGAAACCGCGAGCCCTTGACGGTGTCGACCAGAGGGCGACCCAGGGCGGGTCCTTCCTCTGCCAGCACGATCAGCGACGCCGTCACGCTCTTGTACGTCGCCTCATCGACCGACTTCAACCAGGCGCGTACTTCCGTCGTCAACCTGACTTCCCAACGCACCCTCCAAGAATAGCAGGGATCTCTGATACTACGCATGGCTGATGTCTGACCCAGTTATTGGCTGAGGTCCGAGCGGTAGCGGGG